>JAAYYJ010000010.1 GCA_012515455.1 Oligosphaeraceae bacterium | reverse complement strand
GACCAGATGAGCCAGCTGCCGTTGCCGCCGGAACGGATGATGACCTGCCTGTCGGGGCAGAATCACAACACCAGCGATTTCGACGGGCACCGCACCTTCTTCACTGCGCGTGGCTGGGGGAAGCCTACCAGGGTGGTGGCGGTAAAAGGACACGTTTTGGCAAAGGATTGGAGGCCAATGAAGTACTGGTAGTATGGGTTCTCGGCTATGGACTTCACCAGAGCGCGGTCGCTCAGCCCCATGCGCTTCTGGATGATCAGATCACCCAGCGCCTGGCGCAACGGAGCAGCAGGATGTCCCCCCTTGCGGGATGGGAAGTGCTGCGCATAATGCTTCTCAGCGACAACCCAGTCGATGCGGTCAGCAAGGACGCACCACTCGTTGTCAAGAGAAAGCTCCATCCCGCATGACTGGTTGAAATCATTGAAGGTAATCTGATGGCTGGCGGTGGATTTGTACATGCTGTCACATAACAAAGTGCAGGAGAAAACAAAGGTCTCCGTTGCTTTGCTCGCACATAAAATAGCATAAATGACAGATTTTCAATTGGAAATTAATAATTTATGATTTAATCATCAGTCACTATTTAGGCCTTGCAGTACTCGGCCATGAACGCCGCGCTGTCAAAGCCGGGCACCAGCTGCGCCGAGGCGATCTCGATGCGTTGGCCCGTAATCCGCGATTCCTCCAGCGCAAACAGTACCAGCAATGATTCCAGATATTCAGCATACTGCCCCGGCTGCCGACCCGTTCGGAGCATTTCCACGAAACTCCCGCAGATGCCATCGTGTATATCATCACCATCCAGGCTGAGAAAATACTCCTGCCCATCGGCCTTGGCCCAGAACAGCCGGCCGGTCTCAGGCGTGGTCTCCAGCAGCATCCGCACCGTGCAACCACGCCGATGTCCCAGACTGACATACGACAAGTCCGGGGTCCGGCGCTCGTACTTGATCCACTCCGCCCCTGGCCCCAGCAGGCCCAGCAGCCAGTCCACGGCATGAATGCCATAATAAAACAGCTCGTTCTGGCCACTGATCAGGACATCGCCAACCACGCTGCCCTTCGTCGACTCATAAAAGCCCTGCGTCCGCTTATTCCAGCGCCAGCCTGAACCGCCCAGGAAGCGCGTTCCGGTCTCTGCCGCCAGCTGCAGGAAAGACCCGATTTCCGCCCGGGATGCGAATACCGGCTTGTCACAATAGCAGGGCCGGCCGGCACGCATGCATTGGCAGACATCCTCGAAATGGGTCGCCCAATCGGCTGAAAGTACCATTATCCCGTCACAGGCTTCACACAGCTCCTCAACGCTGAAATGCTCGGTCACCGCGAATTCCCGGCAGAAATCCAGGGTCTCCAGCCGACCTTTTTTGCGGCCGCGGTCATACACCCCGCTGACCCGTACCCCGGGCATCGCGTTCAGACGCTTGACGAAACTCCTGGGATGACTCGTATCCAGGTCGATAAAACCAATTTTGAGCATGCTGAGATATTTCCTGCAATAGTAATAAAATCAGGGCGGGGGACTACTATTCCGATACTGACCAGCCCGGCAGCAGTCCCTGTCGTAATGCTATATAACATAACCCCTACCGAGAATATTTCATCCCCAGAGTAGGGACACAGCGGCTGCAAAGGCGGCATTTTGTAAACTTGCCGCCCGGAATCTCAGCACAGGGAATTATTTCTCCTGAACATCTATATTTGGGCAGTACCTCCTCCTGCTTGACGTATGCTTCAGGTGCTAATACGGAACTCGGCAGCGGCTTGTCAAGCAGACCATACTCTCTGTCATCGACATGTACCAGTTGCTGCAGTATGCTCTGCGATACAGATTCACAGTAGTCCCCCTTTACTCTCCCTTTGGGGTATTATGCTGTGCAAAAACAGGGAAAAATAGAGGCAAATAGCAATTGTCCAGCAGTCTGGAAAAAGGCATGAACAAACCTCTTATCATCTTATGGATAAGAGGCTTAAAAGTTGGAGCCAGCGACCGGAATCGAACCGGTGACCTCATGATTACAAGTCAAGTGCTCTACCTACTGAGCTACGCTGGCAAACAGATTTGGTCAGGTGATATAATGTAACTCCTGAAGCCTGAGAATCAACCACAGGGAGCATTTCCGGGCTGGATTTTGGCAAAACCCCTGCGCTTCCTTGCGGTGGGATATTTGTGCTGGCCAGGTAACCATCCGCGGTTGCGAACGGTGCTTTTGTCCCCTGCCCTCGACGCCTGCCCGCAAGCGGGGTATTTTGGCCGGGCCGGCAGGGTGTCTTACGCAACTTATCTGGCCTAAGCCACCTGCCTGTGACCGGGGTTATTTTGGCAGAGCCTGCAGGATGGCTTCCGCGACTTTCTGGCCTAACGCCACCCGTTCCGCGTCTTTAAAATGGACATTACTGCCTTTGCGCCATTCATCGAACACCGCACTCTCTCGCACCAGTTTATTCAAGTCGCAGACTGCAATCAGGGGGAACTTCTGCAGGACCGCCGCGGCAGTGCGGTTGTAGAGCAAATCTTCGTCCTGGCGCCGGCCGGTGGCGCCGGTGCTGGTTCCCGGCACCGGTGTGGTGGTACACCAGATAACAGGTATATTCTTGCTGACTGCCTGCTGGAAGATTTTTTCCAGGTTGCGGCTGTAGTCTGCCGGTTCGATCTGGTGTTTCTCTCCTTCTTTCTGCTTCAAATCATGCAGACCGTGATTGATCACCACTGCGTCCCAATGCATGCCCTTCACGGTGGTATCACCGAACCAGAACTGAAAACTGGCGGCGCCCTTGGCGCTGTCGCCGGAGTTTTCAATGATTCGGTGGTAGTTCACTTTGCCCTGCAGTGCCGCCTTGGCCGCTTCATGATAGTTCATGCTGATGGAATCACCGATGACCAGCACCCGGGGCAAGCCGGGGACATCACTGAGGCGCGGGTCCGGCAGTTGGGTCAGCTCCATACTGCTGCAAACGAATTTCCCCGCGGCGTCATATTCGCCGGTCAGACGTGCTCTGGTGATGGCCTCCTGGAGCAAGCTGTCGTCGCCTGCTTCCAACCGGCTGATAACTCGCGGCGGGATCTTGAAACTGATCTCCTGGCCCTCGAGTTGCACCTTGCCGCCTGCACCCTCTGCGGCGGTGAGCACAGCCAGCATGCCGGTTTTTTCGCGGTTGATCCAGCCCCGGGGGCGGGGGGCGGTCCCGGCCGGCATAATGATGGCCCGGGAGGCCCGGAAGGGCTTCCCCTGCTGGGCCAAAGCGGAGTTCTCGGGATTGCAATCGAGGCGCACGACGGTATTTTCGGGCAGGCCGGCAAAATCACCCGGGGTGGACCTTTTCTGGAACTTGGTCTGGTCATGCCAGTAGATTTTATAGCTTGATTGTTCGGTTTTGGTCTGCGGATCAATGCCGAGCTGGGTCAGGAAGACCAAGGATTTCTCAGCCCGGTTGACCTGGTAGACCGTACCGGTGGCCCGGTTCAGCTGCATAGGCTCGCTCTCCGCCCGGAGAACCGCAGCGACAGCCAGGCAGAGCAGAAACAAGGCAGATTTCCTGGAGGTGATCATAAATTGCTCCTGTGGGATGAACGCATTTACAAGAAGACACGAAGTCCCAAGCCTGCGTTGCGTCAGCTGGCTTGCTCAGGGCCCACCGGTGTCCTCCGTACTGAGGCACAAAAAACAGAGAGAGGTACCGCGGCAGTAGTAAAGCCAGCGCAGGCCATGGGAACCGGCCTATTTATAATTTTTGGCATAAGGCGCAAAGCAATAAATGGAATTGCGGTAGTAGGTAATCGACCCCAGCGGCAACAATTCCCCTTTGCTTTTCCAGGTCACACTGCCGTCGAACATCAGCATATTGCTGCCGCCCTTGTGCCGGTCCGCTAGACTGGTGGGACCATTGCTTCCGCCGGGGTTCAGATAATTCACATTCTGGTTATGGCGGTCTAGGACCATGACTCTGAGCGATGGGTCGTTGACATTGATGGTCCGGGCATGGCGCAAATCCGGGATGACTGAACTCACCGGGGCAGCTGAGGCGATGACAATCGGCATGGAGAAGCCGACTTCG
>JAAYYJ010000091.1 GCA_012515455.1 Oligosphaeraceae bacterium | reverse complement strand
GCGTCACCAAGGACGTCCGGGTGCATCACAACTTCTGCCGTTTCGGCGGCGAAGGCTGGGGCTGCCGGCTCCGGAAGGATGTTGCGCCCATGTACAGCCTTTGTTTCGATGCCGATCTAACCAGCGATTATGTGACGGAAAACAATATTTTCCAGTTCTGTACCGGAGCCATCATCTGTATCTTCGGAGACGAAACGGTCCCCAAGGGATTCGTGTTCCGGAACAACACCTACATGCAAAAAGAAGGCAGTACTTTTGCCCAGCATCGATTTTTTGCCGGCAAGACTACTCAGCAGCTGCTCTTTGCCGGAACGGAACCGGAACAATATCTGCAGCAGACCTTGCAGGAAGAAGGTGCCATATTGCTTATGACAAAATAAGCATCCCGTCAGCCAGCATGGACTGATAGAAGGGCAGCATCGCAGCTGGAAAGCAAACCAGACGGGTTCCGGAGAAGCAGGCTGCAGGCCTGGCCAGACCCAGACCGGCGCTGCGGTGCGGAGATGATGCAGCCGCGCGGGGCTCTCGCTATTCGTTGGGAGCGGCGCGGTGCAGCTTACGGCGCAGGTTTCGCTCCCGCTGCTGCAGACGGCGGCTGATGGCGCTCAGCAGGGCGGCGGTTTCGGCGGCTGTCCGCGCGGCAGGCCAGGCAGCGGCCTGGGCGTACGCGGAGAACATCTTCTGTACGAAGGCCTCGGGCAGCCCTAGGCGTCTGGCGCTGTAGCCCAACTGGGCCAGATTGCGGCGGCAGGCACGGAAGGGCCAGAACCGGGACAGCCTCTTGCTGCGGTCGTTGTCCAGAAAGATCAGCCGTGATTCGGAATCCAGGCAGAGATTGCGCAGGATGCAGTCGCCGTGCCCGAAACCGGCCCGATGGAATGCAGCCAGTTCCCGGCCCAGGATGGCGGCCAGGTCGGCGGCTGCCGCCGGAGTCTGGGGCAGGCGGTCGCTGAGTGCCTGCGCCTGGACATCCTCGCTGATGAAGATGTCGGTGGGATAGCCACAGCCAGAGCGTCTGCGCACTGCCAGTACCGGTCTGGCGCAACGAAACCCCGCCGCCAGTATCTGCCAGGAGATGCGCCAGGTGGCAAGGGCCCGGGAGGGCCGACAGTACCACTTCAGGAAACTGCCCGGGTCGCGACCAGTCAAGCCAGGATCAGTCAGGCCGCGGATAATCTTGGCGTAAAGCACACCCCGCGGGGTCTCAATGCGCCGTACTTCCCGGGACGGGTAGCTGACGACCAGCTGGCCGGGATGGGCGGCCAGCCAGGGCTCCAGTTCAGGGATCGTGTTCTGCCAGTCAGCAGCGATGTACCCCTGCCAGCTTCCGCTGGTATATTTTAGGCCGGCTGAGTTCATAGCGACAGCGAGGTGGTGATAGTGTCCAGAATATGGGGCAGCGCCTGTTCTTCGCTGCTGATAATGATCTGCTGCGAACCGGGGTGCTGGTGCCTGAACCAGGTGTACTGCCGGCGAGCGTACCGGATGGTGCGATTGCTCAGAGTCTCCGCCAGAACAGCCAAGCCGGGCGGAGAGGGATTGGAGAGATATGCCAGCAACTCAGCGTAGCCCAGAGCCTGCCGGGCCGTCGGACTGCGCGACAACCCTGAGGCTTCCGCCCGGGCCGCCTCCTCCAGCCAGCCGGCAGAAAGCATCGCGGCAGTGCGGCGGCGGATACGCTGCTTGAGCAGCTCGAAGAGCGGTAGCAGGCAGAACTGCCGGAAGGCAGGATCAGGGGTGGCTTCAGGTCGAGTCAATTCCCAGGGCGGGCGGCCGGTCAGCTGCTGTACCTCGCAGGCCCGCAGCAGCCGTCTGGGGTTCGCGCGTACCTCCGCCGGAATCAGGGCTGGATTCACCCCGGCATTCTCCAGGCGGGCCAGAAGCACCGCGGGGCCAGCGAGGGACAGCTCCTGCTGGAGCTGACGGGACAGCGCGGCATCCGAGGGCAGCAACGGCAGATTGTAGATCAAGGATTTGGCATACAGTCCCGTGCCCCCCACCAGCACCGCCAAGTGCCCCCGGCCCCAGATGTCTTCCAGGCAGCGCCGGGCCTCCCGGACGAAACGGGCGGCGTCATAGCGTTCGTGCAGGTCCAGGCAGTCGAGCAGATGATGCGGGACGCGCTGACGTTCAGCGAGGCTGGGCTTGGCGGTGCCGATATCCAGGCCGCGATAGACCTGCATGGAATCGCAGGAGATGATCTCACCCTGGTATTTCTCCGCCAGCCGCAAAGCGACCTCGCTTTTCCAGCTGCAGGTCGGCCCGAGAATGGCCAGGCATAATCCGGTACTGTTCATTTTTCAGCCGCAGTGCGGTCTGTCCCGGTCGTATTGGGTGTTTGGGGACTTTTGGCAAAAAACAGCGAATAGACAATCATGGCGGTGACGGCGCAGGTGATGGCGCTGTCTGCGATATTGAAGGCCGGCCAGGAATGCTGGTAGTCGCGATAATAGAAGAACAGGAAGTCGACCACGAAGCCTCGGAAAAGCCGGTCATAGAGGTTCCCGGCAATGCCGCCGGCCAGAATACCGTATAGTATAGCCAGTGTCGGCCGGCGCTCGGTCAGGAAGTTGAAGAACAGCACCACAGCCAGCAAGGCCAGGCAGGATATTATGCCCAGGACCCAAGTATGCTGGGCGAACATCCCCCAGGCGGCGCCGGTGTTCTGGAAATGCACCAGGCTGAAAAAGCCGGGGATTACTTCCCGGTAAATGATATTCGGCTGGGGCCAGTGGCGCAACACCCAGACCTTACTGAGATAATCAAAAACAAAAACCGTCAGAGCGATTATGCCCGGCAGGCCCCAGAAAGATAGCAGGAAATCGCCCGGCGCTTTGGCTGCGGCCATACTGCCGCTGTCTTCTGGAAGCTCAGGCTTCATCGGGACGATTCCCGCCGTTCTTTTCCCGTGCCGTTTTGCAGTTAATGCAGTAGTGCGCGTATGGCTTGGCCTTGAGACGCCCCTCGCCGATAAGCTGCCCGCAATCCTGACAGACACCATAAATGCCTCGCTCAATCTCCTGCAGCGCCTGCACAATCAATTCCAGTTTCTGGGTATTTTCAGCCATAATGGCGATGCCGGTATCACGGATAAAATCATCACTGCCGATATCCGCTCCCTCGTCACCAGCCTGATGGGCCGCCTCAAAATGCATCGAAGAGGATTTCAGGCGCTTGAGTATCATATTGCGCTCAGCGTCGAGAAGATTTTTATACTCCTGCAGT
>JAAYYJ010000090.1 GCA_012515455.1 Oligosphaeraceae bacterium | reverse complement strand
ACTGGAAAAGATTCTGGGCCCGGACTGCCTGGTTGTCAAGCCCAGCCGCAGCCGCCCCCAACGCAACAACCGCCGCCAGTGGCGGCCCCGGAACTGATGGCCTGGCCGTGGACGGGCCAGTCGTTGGGCGCAACGGACTTCTTGCTTGTACATTCATACCCCCCCCCTCCAAGAATATGAAAATCAACATCCCGATTATCAAGAACGTCGATCTCATCGTGGTAGGCGGCAGCCATGCTGCAATCAATCTCGCAGTGGCGTGGAAGAAAAACTGCGGCAGCGTCTTCGTTATCACCCCATATGCGTATTTCGGCGAAGACACCTGCGCCGGATTGCAGCTGCAGCAGACGCCCCCTGAGCTGAATTTGGGAGAGAACCCTACCCCGAATGCCATCAAGAAACATTATGAAGAAATGCTGCTGGAAGCAGATATAGAATTCCTGTACCAGAGTTACCCAATCAGAATTACCCAGGGACAGGACTCTTCTTTTGCCGGACTGCTGATCGCCAACCGCAGCGGCTTCCAGATTATTGCCGCCAAAGGTGTGGTTGATGGTACAGAACGCGCCCTGCTGGCAGATTTGGCCCAGCTGCCCCGCAAGCCTTTCCGGCCCGGATTGCGCAAAATTGAACGGATTGTGCTCGCGGATGCCGTCCCGGAGTGCGACGGACTGCAGACCACCGCCCTGCCCTGCACCTATGAGTACGAAGAAAAAATGTACCGCCTCTATGCCTTGAGCCAGGAGATCAGCTTCCCCGATAACTCGGCGGCGACCCTGGCCAGGATCGAAGTGAAAATGCGCAACCGGAGCTTCCATCCCCGAGTGGTCTGTACTCCCGACCAATGCAATTATCAACTCCAGGATGGCATCAGCATCAGCTATACCCCGGACCAGCATTCGCCGGTCTTCTTCGCCGCCCGGCACAGCCTGGAGGAAATCAGGTCCATCCTCGCAGCCCTGCCGGCGGCCAAACCGGTACCAGTTAGAGTGGATGCTCAGAGCGCTGTCAGCGAAACGCCCGAAATCGTACACCTGGACCCCTGGTTCCGGTATCGCTCTGCCACGCCCACCCTGGAATTCGAATTGAACACCTTCCCGGCCCGGGAAGAATTCGAGGTGCTGGTGGTCGGAGGCGGTACAGGCGGTGCCCCGGCCGCCATCGCGGCCGGCCGCAGCGGCGCCAGGACCCTCTGCCTGGAAAACGGCAGTGCCCTGGGCGGACTCTGTACCCTGGGACGCATCGGATCATACTGGTTCGGCAATCGCGTCGGGTTCTGTCAGGAGCTCGACCAGGGCGTGACTGCCATGGGACCAGAACCCAAATACTCTGCGGAACATAACAAGAAGGACAGCGAGTGGAAACGCCAATGGCTGCTGCAGGAATGCTCCGCCGGCGGCGTGGAGGTGCGTTTCAATCACCTGGTCATTGCTGCCCTCAAATCCGGCAGCCAGGTCTGCGGTGTTCTGACGGCCAGCCCCTGGGGCGTGCAGGCCATCCGGGCCAAGGTGCTCATCGATGCCACCGGCAATGCCGATCTGGCTGCCGCTGCGGGCGCGAAACTGGCCGCCGAGACCATCGAACCGGCGGTGCAAGGCGCCGGTCTGCCGCCCATTATCCCCGGAAAAGACTACAGCAACACCGACTTCACCTTCATTGATGACTCGGATGCTTGGGATGCCACCCGCGCGTTTGTGCAAGCCAGGCACAAATTCTCCGCCCATTTCGATACCGGCCAAATCCTGGATACCCGGGAGCGGCGGCGCATCGTGGGCGATCTGACTCTGCAACCGCAGGATTTTTACGCCAACCGCCAGTACGACGACACCATCACTGTGGCCAGAAGCAACTTCGATACCCACGGCTTTATTATCTCGCCCATGTTCATGTTGAAACCAACTGACGAAGAACCGCATTTTGCCAATGTGCCGTTCCGGGCACTGCTGCCGCAAAAACTGGACAATCTCCTGGTCACCGGTCTGGCGGTCAGCGCCCACCGCGACTGCCTGCCACTGATCAGAATGCAGGCCGATGTCCATAATCAGGGCTATGCCGCTGGACTGGCCGCCGCATTGGCAGTACAGGAAAAATGCACTGT
>JAAYYJ010000089.1 GCA_012515455.1 Oligosphaeraceae bacterium | reverse complement strand
GTACTCCCGGTTTAACGGTTTATAGTAACAGGCAATATTTGCCGGTTCGGCTTGCAATGCTCCAGCCGCAGTGGACTTGGCCGCACGCCTGATACAATGCCGCTGGACCGCACGGCTGGTGCTGCCAAAACTAATGGGAATCCAGGTGTGAAAAAATACCGGTTGCTAAATCTTGATTGTCCGGATTGTGCCGCGAAGCTGGAGGCGGCCTTGCGCATCCTGCCGGGAGTGCGGGCAGTATCGCTGGATTTCAGCACCCAGACGATGCTGCTCGACAGCCAGGACCTGGAGCGGGTCCGCCAGGAAATTGCCCGCCTGGAACCCGGGGTGCGGTTGCAGGAGCGGGAGGCACCGCAGGAGGAATTTTCGGAAGTGCTGCAGCATCGCCGGGAATTGCTGCTGCTGGGTCCCTCGGCAGCGCTGTTTATAGTCGCGCTTCTGGTGCAGGACCGGCAAGGACATGCCTGGCATCACTTGGTTGAGTACGCGCCCTATCTGCTGGTCTATCTGCTGGTGGGCGGCAAGGTGATCCGAACGGCCTGGCGCAATATCTGCCGGGGGCAGGTATTTGACGAAAGTTTTCTGATGACCGTTTCCACCTTTGGGGCACTGGCCATCCATGCACCTGCAGAAGCGGCCGGGGTGATGCTGTTTTACCGGCTGGGAGAATTTTTGCAGGAGGTGTCGGTGCAACGCTCCCGGCGGTCAATCCAAGCCCTGCTGGAACTGCGCCCGGATCAGGCCAATGTCTGCAGCGACAGCGGTGAAATAACCGTGGTTGCACCGGAACAGGTGGCCGCCGGCAGCCGGATTTTGGTCCGGCCGGGAGAGCGTGTTCCGCTGGATGGCCTGGTTCTCAGTGGCGAAAGCCTGGTGGATACCTCGACTCTGACTGGCGAGGCAGTACCCAGACCAGTAGGCCCGGCGGACACGGTTCTGGCCGGCATGATCAACCAGCAGGGGCTGCTGACGGTGGAAGTGACACGCAGATTCCAGGAATCGTCTTGGGCCAGAATCCTGGAAATGGTCGAGAATGCCACCCACAAGAAAGCCGGCACGGAATTGTTTTTCACGACCTTCGCCCGTGTCTACACGCCGCTGGTGGTCACTCTGGCGGCCTTAACTGCCGTTCTCCCCCCGCTGCTGTTCGAAAGTGCGGCATTTCCCGACTGGTTGCACCGGGCACTGGTGCTGCTGGTGATCTCCTGCCCCTGCGCCTTGGTGGTCAGCATACCGTTGACCTATTTTGGCGCCATCGGGGCGGCCTCCCGCAAAGGCATCCTGATCAAGGGGTCGGGGTATCTGGATGCTTTGTGCCAATTGAGCACCATTTATCTGGATAAAACCGGCACCCTGACCCAGGGCGTGTTCCGGGTGCGTGAGGTCTGCCCGGCACCAGGCTTTACCCAGTCCGAGCTGCTGGAGTGGGCGGCTCTGGCGGAAGCGCATTCCAATCATCCCATCGCTTTGTCCATCCGGCAAGCCTGCGGCCATGAGCTGGATTTCTCCCGGGTCCAGGAATATGAGGCTTTGGATGGCATTGGCGTCCGGGCACAAGTCGGGTCAAAGCGGATCCTGGCCGGCAACGATCTGCTGCTGCATCAGTTCCAGATTCCCCATCCGCTCTGTGATCTCCCCGGGACGGTGGTCCATCTGGCGGTGGATCAGCAGTATGCCGGATACCTGCTGATTGGCGATGAGCTGAAAGCGGACTCCGCCCAGGCCGTGGCGGAGTTGCGGCGCCTCGGGGTCCGGGAGATGATTATGCTTACCGGTGACAATGCCGTGAGCGCTGAAACTACCGCCCGGGAAATCGGGCTGGATCACTTTGTGGCCAATCTGCTGCCCGAAGACAAGCTGAAGATTCTCGAAGACGCCCTGCTTAAACCTGGCCGGACAGGGAAAATTGCCTTTGTCGGCGACGGTGTGAATGATGCACCGGTTCTGACCCGGGCGGATATCGGCTTCTCCATGGGCAGCCTGGGTTCTGATGCCGCCATCGAAACTGCTGATATCGTGATCATGAACGACTCCCTGAGCCAAATTCCGGCCGCCATCCGCCTGGCTCACCAAAACCGGCGCATCCTGCTGCAGAACATCATCTTTGCCCTGGGCATCAAAATCGCCTTCATGGCCTTTGGCATCGCCGGACAGGCAACCCTTTGGGAAGCCGTCTTCGCCGATATGGGAGTGGCACTGATCGCTATCTTCAATGCCGCCAGAATGCTCAAACAATGACTCCGATGAGGTCGCCCCGGCGGCAAGACGGTTGGCCTCCCTCATGGCAGAAATATTGTTATCCGCAGCAATATGAATACCATCCCTTCCCGAGCTAAACAGGCTGCCCGGCAGTGGCAGAGAAAAATCTTCCTGGCGCTGCTGTGCCGCCGGGCACTGCCCCTGACCGGATGGGCGGCATTCCTGGCCGGCGGCATGGTCCTGATCAGCCGCTTTTGGCGCCCGGGCAACGCCGCCCTGCCGCCGCTGCCCGTGGCGCTGTCCTGCTTCTTGCCGGCCTGGGGCGCCGCTGCGCTGCTGGCCTGGCGCAGGGTCCCCCCAGCCCGCGCACTGCTGGTCTGGCTGGATTACGGCAACCGCAGCGGCGGCATGCTGGCCGCCGGGCTAGAAGTCGATACCAGCGCCTGGAATACCCCGGAGCAAAAGGATTTCCGCCTGCCGGTCCTGGTCCTGTCCTGGCGCCGGCAGCTGCCGCTAATGCTGTCCGGCCTGGCATTCCTGCTGCTGGCGGGGCTGCTGCCGGAAAGACATTACCGACAGCAGCCGCAGTTCAGTCTGGATATCAGCCGCGAGTGCGCAGCTTTGCAGCAAAAACTGCAGGTCCTGGCGGAGGAATCACTGCTGCCGCCGGCCGAGCAGGAGAAAATCGCCCAGCAGCTGCAGGAATTGCAGGCGCAAAATGACGCCCGGGCGGCCGCCCGGACGTACAGTATGCTACAGGCCCTGGAGCAGAGTCTGGCCGCTCGCACGGATGCCGCCGCGGCCGCCTGGCTGCAGCAGGCCGGCGCACAGACCGCCTTGGCTGCTCTGCTGGACCGCATCAATGCGCTGCCCGAGGACACGCCACGTCTGGCGGCAGGACAGGAACAGCTGGCAGAATTGCTGCAGCAGTATTCGGACAGCATTGCGGATTCTGGCTGGCCGGCGGGTGAATTATCCGCTCTTCCGGCCCAAGACTGGTCCAGGCTGGCTGAACATCTGCGGCAGGGCAGCCGTAACTGCCAGAACAGGCTGGTCCGGATGGGGCAGCCTGAGTTGGCCCAGAAGTTGCAAACCCAGACCCGGCGTATGGCTCAGAACGGCGAGCCCGCTCTGGCAGACTGGCTGACCCAAAATGCCCCCGAAGCAGATGCTTTGCAAGAGCTCTGCTGCCCCGGCAACGGCGACAGCGATTATGGCCGCGCAGATGCGCCCTTGCATTTCTCCGGACCGGCTGAGGACGGACCCTGGCAGTTCCAGGATCAGGCGCTGCCAGGCAGCGGTGCCACCGCTGACAGCATGGTGCTGCAGCGCCGGATGGTGCCACCCCCGCCGCCGGGACCTGCGCCGGCGCCAGAAGAGCCATCCGCGGCAACGACTATGCCGGAGGGCGAAAGCGAGTCGCGGCAGCTGCGTATTTTTCCCGAGCACCGGGCCGCGGTGCGGCGGTATTTCGCCCCGCCCGGAGGCGCGGAGCGCTGATCCCGGCCGATTATTTCCGCAGCTGGGCTCTGGCGTCAAAGCCGGCGTCGGTGCTCTCCATCAGGGCTATTCCGCCGGTTCTCAAGGCCAGCAGTTCTGCGCTGGTCAGTCGCGGGCAGGGCAGGCATGTTCCTTTTCCTGCGGTCTGCAGGTACTGCCCCAGCTGGTGGCGGAGATAGCGGGCGGCAGGATCGGTGGCGGTCAGATTCAGGGAGCAGACCAGCAGCCGTCCCGCGCCGATTGCCCATTCAAACAGCGAACCTTGACGCAATGGCCGCTTGTAGGAACTGGCGACTTCCAGCACAGGTGCGAAAATCTGCTCCGGGAAAGTGGTGAAATTCACCGCTGCGGCACGGTTGAAAAGCAGGTGGAACTGCCAGTCGCAGAAGCCATCATGGGGGAAATCACCTAACATCGGGTGAGCCTGGACGACGGTGGCCAGATTGCCCTCCATCCGTCCGGCGCAGGAGATCTGGAACTGAGTCTCAACCAGGGGCAGTCCCTGGCCTGCGCACAGCAGCCATTCGCCCGCATTGATCCGGGCCAACAGCCCTGGCTCCAAAGCAGGATAAATCTCCGGCAGGCAGTCATCCGCGACCGCCGGGAACGACCACACCGACCAGTCGTTGCGGCAAAAGACCTGCCCGCAGGCGTCTTCCAGCCAGGCGGTAATCTGCAGCTTCTCCGGGTGCCCGGTGGCAGGCAGCCGGATGGCGCTGTCCTGCAGCAAGGTGAGTGCCCCTGCGGGACAGGGGCGGGGCAGGGAGGTGTGATAGTCTGCCGCAAGCGCGCCGTCCGGGTGCTGAATCTGCCAATGCCAGGTTCCGGCGGACAGCGCAGCAGCGAAATTGGATAGCGTGAAGCTCAGAGTCAATTCCTCTCCCTGCAGGAAGTTGCGCTGGGTGCCCAAGTCCAGCAGCAGCACCGCCGGGCCGTTGTACTGCAGGACTTCAGCCGCAGTCTCGCCCGGTTTCAACTCATAGAATTCATTCATAATGCCGCAGGGATAGCAGTGACGATGCCACTGCACGTCAATGGCTCCCAGCAGGTCGTAACCGGCGACCAGGCGGGAATGACGGGCATTCTCCAGGCAGAATTTGCGCAGCAGCTTCGCCCAGAGGCAGGAGTTGCGGTAATATAAATCCCGCCGCGCGAACAGCCCCGCACGTTGCAGAACCTGCTCCACCGGCGCAAACAGCCGGTCGCCGATCCTGGTGCCGCGGTAGCGCTCGCGCTGCTGGAAATCCAGATAGGTGCCGGAGATGCAGAGTTCATGTTCGAGGCAGGGGCGCTGATAGACGGCCAGGCGCCGGTCCAGCTCGCGCCAGTCTCCTTCTGAGGAGATGTAGCTCAAGAATCCCCAGGCGTACTGCCCCAGGACATCGCTGTATTCTTTGACCTCTGCCAGGCGGACGGGGTTGTGCAAGAAGGGCTCTTGCCGGAGGGGGGTGCCGTAGTCGCTGGCCTGCCAGGCGTATTCGATGCCCCGCAAGGCTTCCTGGGGGTTGAACAGGGCGTCGGGCACCATTTGTTTCTGCAGCCCGGCCAGGTATCGCAGGTAGGCCAGGTGTTTTTCATCCAGCAGCTCTTCGTTGCCGGCGCAGTAAATTGCCACCGAGGGATGTTTGCGGCAGGTCCGGAGGATATCCAACCATTCCTGCTGTCCGAAGCCGACCGGCGGTTCGACCTGGATGACCAGGCCCAGTTCGTCCGCCGCCTGCAGATATTCCTCATTCGGGACAGACGTATGGAAGCGGAGGAAATTGAAACCAATGGCGCGCAGCTTGCGGATAAAGCCGCGGTAGGCGCTCAGTTCCTGGGGAGCATTGCAGGTCTCGGGATAATAGGCGTGCTCTGTGGCGCCGCGCAAAAATATGGGTTCGCCATTCAGGGCCAGGGTACAACCGGATGCGGTAAGCAGGCGGAATCCCGCCGTCTGGCGCAGCAGCTCGGTGCCGTCGCTGCCGCTGATGTGCAGAGTGTACAGCTGCGGGTCTTGGTCGGACCACAGCTGCAGCCCGGGGGCGCTGGTCACGAAGCGGTTTTCGCCCGGCTGCAGCACCGTGGTGCCGGAAAATACCTCCCCGCGGTTTCCTTGCGGCTGCAGCTGCCAGCGGATGTTGGCCGGCTCCGGTCCCTGCCAAGTCAGCTGCCAGGCGATCTCCCGGTCGGTTCCTGGCAGCAGCCGCAGGTAGGCATCGGCAAGGCGACCGCTGGTCCAGCACTGCAGCCGGACCGGCCGGCTGATGCCGCCGGAACGGCCTTTGAAGCCGCGGATGATGCAGCCCAGCCGGTCTTCGCGGAGATTGCTGACCGCCAGCACCAGCTCGTTGTTTCCCTGCTGCAGCGATTCGTCCGGCAGGATGAATTCAGCTGGGGTGGAATGCCCCAGGCGATGGCCGCAGAAACGGCCGTTGAGGAAGCAGGCGCATTCCAGGAATACGCCTCCGACTGTCAGTACTGCCTGTCCGCCGTGGTATTCCATCTGCCGCCGGTAGTACACGGTGCCGCGTACAAAAGGCAGGGCGCTGTCAGGCGAGGTATTGCCGTATTGGGTGAAGTCAATCTCCTGGTATTGGGGATTGCGTAGGCAGTCCCAGGGGGAGAAGGCCTCGGGGTGGTCCTCCCAGTAGGCAGGGACAGGCAGCTGGCTGCGGTATTCCGCGGCCGCAGGCAGCCGATCACAGGCTATGGGAAGAGTGGAGTAGGTGATGTCCCAGCTGCCACCTAAATCAAGGTTAAGGTTGCGGTTCATGGAGTATAGTTTTCCGTTGCTTGAAGGCCAATCGTAGCGCTGCTGCTGCCGCTGCAGAGTTCATTTCCCGAAGGTCGCCCGGCAGACCCGCAGGACATTCCCGCCGATGATTTTCTGAATCTCGGCATCGGAGAAGCCGCGCTGTACCATTCCGACCGTGAATAAAGGCCAGTTGCTCCAGGCCAGCGACTCGTTCATAGTTTCAGTGACCACAAAGCCGTGGTTGTATCCTTCTGGCCAGTAGCTCTCCCAGATGCGCCGGTAGGGCCGGTTGTTGCCGCCGGTGGGCCCATTCCCGCAGGTTATTCCGTGGTCGGTGCCGATCGCGACATGTTCGGCTCCGAAGGTATTGCGCAGATACTCCAGGTGGTTCAGGAACATCGCGATGTCGCCGCTGCCGCCCAGGAAAGGCGGGATGGCACAGACGCCTATATAGCCGCCGCTGTCGCAGATGGCCCTGATGGTCTGGTCCTTCTTGGCCCGGATATGTTCATTCACTGCAAATGCCGTGGAGTGGCTGGCGACCACCGGCTTGCTGGAGCAGCGTGCGGCTTCCAGGCTGGTCTGCTGGCCGCTGTGGGCGACATCAGGAATCACCCCGAGTTCATTCAGGCGCCTGATCACCTGATGCCCGAATTCGCTCAGGCCGCTGTCGGCGCGCTCGCCGCAGCCGTCGCCGATCAGATTGCGGCGGTTGTAAGTCAGATGCATCATCCGGATGCCGAGGGAATAGAGCACCCGGATATCGAGCAGCGACTCCTCGGCCTCTACTTGGTAGCGGATCGGCACGCCGTTGCTGCTGGGGCAGATGCAGGGCACCCCGTCCCGGGCGGCGGCTTCGACTTGCTCCGGCCAGACTGCCCGGCGCAGCAGTTCCGGGTATCGGTCGCACAAGGCAGTATAGTGGCTGAGGCGGCGGGCCATCACCGACAGGCAGTTGCCCTCCCGGCCGGCATTCTGGAAAATGCAGTTCACGCCCGCTTCCCGCCAGGCCAGGGCGAATTCCTCCCGCTTCCCCTGCTCCTGCAGAAATCCGATCTGGTGGTTGTATTCCCGAGCATCGGACAATTCATCCCGGCCCGCGCCGCTGTCGCAGAGCTGATCTAGGCTGTCCTCCTGCCAGCGGCCGTTAGGCGAGAAGCCGTACGCGTCCCAGACCAGAGACTGCTGATGCAGCTCCAGGCCGTGCTGCAGTTGGGATGGAGTCGGCTTGAGGATGTTTAAGGCGACTTCACGAGCGTGATCAATCTTTTGTTGCATGCTGAGGTTACCGGTTAAGATTAGGGTAGTATGGCCGGCGGGTGGCGCCGGTCAGCTGCGGTCACTGTCCAGCAGGGTCCGGACCAGGGCCAGACGCCGCTGGCGGACCTGCTGCACGAATTCCAGTTCGCTGGCCACCATCTCCTCCAGGCTGCTCTGCAGTGCCCGGCGGCGGTCCAGGAAATGCCGGGCCGCGGAGATGATGCCGCTGATTTCCCGCAGTATGCCGCTGCTGCGGAAAGTGTGCATTTGGGCCGGGGAGAGGATATTGCCGATATAATCTTCGTGCAGGATGCGCATCAGATAACGATAGCGCCTGGCGACTTCGGCTGCCAGCAGCGGTCCGCGGCGGTAACTGGCGTAGAAGGTCGCCAGAAAGGCCGTCACCTTGTCGCGCTGCACCAGAGAATCGAAGCAGCCGCTGACCAGATCGAGTTCTGAACTGGCCAGGCTGAAGGCGACCTGGTCACCAAAAGTCAGGCGGCGGATGTTCTCCAGCGGTTTCCGCCGCTCCTTGAGGTCATACAGGAAGGTGCGAAGAACAATTTTTTCGGACAGGCGCAGCACCTTGTCTTCCCAGTTCTGCAGTCCTTTGCCGACCAGACCCAGCAGCGCCATCGCCAGCTGCTGGGCGCCATCCGGCAGGCGCAGCAGCTGATCCGCGACCAGCAGCACCGGATAGTACAATGCACTGATACGGTCCAGTTCGGCAGACAGGGTGCACTGCAGCCACTCCTCTTCCTCCTGCTCGGACCATTCCAGGACCACAAAGCGCTGCACGCATTCACCCAGGCTTTGCAACGCCATGCTCAGCCATTTGAGCAGGTGTGCATCATCCAGCTGGTCACGCTCGACCAGGAAGCGCAGATAGGCGAGAACGGAATTGCGGATGCGGGCCTGTTTGTTCCAGGACCGCAAGGCCTGGCGGCAGAGCAGCTTGTCGCCGTAACAGACTACCAGGGGCCAATATTCCAGCAGGCTGCTGTCCGCACACCAGGTCTCGACCCAGGACAAGGTCTCCCGCTGCAGATCCCGGCTGTCCGAGAGCACCAGGAGGAATTCGCGGATCACATCCGGGTCGAGGGCACCGTCGTTCTCCTGCAGATATCCGAGCAGCCATTTTTCTGCCCGCCCGGGTGCTTGCCGCCACATTACCCGGAACGTGATTTCCAGTACTGTATCCACCACTTCCAGGCGGCGCCGGAATGCATCCACCGCCCGGGTCAGGGGTTGGGAGATCTGGGAGCGGTTCAGCAAGCGGCAGCGGTCCAGGATGCTGTATTGCAAGCCTGAGTACGGTACCAGTGCGGCAGACAGCGAGCGGGCTTGCGGCGGCTGAGAATCGGGCAAGGGGGCAATCTCGCCGGCAGCGGTCAACAGGCGGGCGTGCCGCTCCAGCTCACTGAAATATTCCTGCAGGGTCTCCTGGCCGTAGCGTTTGGTGGGGCTGCTGCAGTACAGACTCAGCAGTTTCCGGAATTGCCCGGCGGTCCAGTCGAAGCCCTTTTCTCCGACCAGGGAGGCTAATTCCAGCAGGCGCGCGCGCTCGGCGGCGGACAATTCTGGATTCAGATTCTCCAGATTTCGCAGGCGGGCCTGCAGTTCACGCAGATGGCTCTCGGAAGTATGCAAAAAGACTGCCCCCGGTAACGTGACAGATGAGTTAAGAATTCAGGGCCAGGATTTAACGGCCTTCCTGCAGGCGGACAGCGAATTTTTCTGGCAGGCCGGCAGCGCGGATTCTGGCCTGGGCGGCGGCGATATCGTATTCGACTCTGAGCAGTTCCAGTTCCCTGCTTTCAAGATTATAAGTCACCGCGCTGGCGCGCGGATCGCGGTCCCGGGGCTGTCCCACCGAGCCGACATTGATCATATATTTGAGGTCGGGTTTGATGATTGTCTTGCGGATATAGTCTACATAAGGTGTATCATCGGGGACATCAATCCCCAGCAAGGGCGAGTGGCTGTGGCCGCAGAAGGCCAAGGGCATGGTCTGCATTTTGAAATTGGCGGTGAAGGTTGCCTCATCGAGGCAGTACGCCCATTTGACGGTATGGAAGGATGCATGCAGGACGGTGAATTCTTCGGTCTCGATCCGCATCGGCAGGCTGGCCAGCCAGCGCAGATCGTCCATGGACAAGTTGCTCTGGGTCCAATAAATTGCCTGGCGGACATCCTCGCGCAGCTTTTCCACCCCGGGGTCCATCAGCAGTGTCACATACTCATCGTGGTTTCCCATCACTGCGGGGATTTCGCGTTCGCGAATCAGCTTGATGCATTCCGAGGGTCCGGCACCGTAGCCGACGATGTCGCCGAGGCAGAAGACCATCTCGCAGCCGCACTGCTCCAGTCTGGTGAGC
>JAAYYJ010000088.1 GCA_012515455.1 Oligosphaeraceae bacterium | reverse complement strand
GGTCTCGTCCCGGCCAGTGCGCGTCAATGTGGTGGCCTGGTCGCATGGCATCGGTTCTGCAAGGCTGGTCTCGTCCCGGCCAGTGCGCGGTAATGTGGTGGCCTGGTCGCATGGCATCGGTTCTGCAAGGCTGGTCGCGTCCCAGCCAGTACGCGGTAA
Organism: Oligosphaeraceae bacterium; assembly: GCA_012515455.1. Lineage (GTDB taxonomy): Bacteria > Verrucomicrobiota > Lentisphaeria > Oligosphaerales > Oligosphaeraceae > JAAZIZ01. The sequence continues at coordinate 2,557 of JAAYYJ010000088.1, read as the reverse complement.
TGTGGTGGCCTGGCTGCATGGCATCTGTTCTGCAAGGCTGGTCTCATCCCGGCCAGTGCGCGGTAAAGTGGTGGCCTAGATGGATGGCATCTGTTCTGCAAGGCTGGTCGCGTCCCAGCCAGTACGCGGTAATGTGGTGGCCTGGCTGCATGGCATCGGTTCTGCAAGGCTGGTCGCGTCCCGGCCAGTGCGCGGTAATGTGGTGGCCTGGACGGATGGGCTGCACCGGAAACGAAGGCGGGGGCCGGTTACAGGTTGTCAGGATGCGTGTAGTAGCCAGTCGCGGCGAGGCGGTATGCAGGCGCAATCGTAAGTTTTTGCCACAAGTGTTTTACGAGCCTGAATATTGGAAAGGTGAGACAGTGTTGGAATGCAGCCGTGAGGCACTGAAAGACATCTTCAAGCGTGATGATGTGCGGGGATTCTGGCCCGAAGTCCTGAATTGCGAGGTCGCATACTGGCTGGGCCAGGCCCTGGGCGAGATGTTCGCTGCCGCAGAAATCCGGGAACCGCGGGCAGTCATCGCCTACGACGCCCGCTTGGGGTCATACGAGCTTAGCTTGGCTCTGCTGCGCGGCTTGGCACAGAGCGGCACACAGAGTGAGCTGCTTGGCCTCGCATCGTCAGAGCAGCTCTATTATGCTTGTGGCCGATATGCGGAAAAATACTGCGCCGGAATTATGGTCACCGCTTCGCATAACCCCAAAGAATACAACGGCATGAAATTCGTGTGGGCAGGCGCAGTGCCCTTTTCGGCGGGCGATTTGCAGCAGCTGCAGACCCGGTTGCTGCAGAAGGCCCATTATCCGCAGCCGCAGCCCCTGGGGGAGGAGTTTGCCCGCCATCTGCTGGCGCTGGCCAGCGCTGACCCGATGCTTACCAGTCCCGCGCCAGCCCAGCTGCGTGCACTGGTTCTCGCCGGTTCAGGTGTGGGCGGACAGGCTTTCGCTCCCCTGGCGGAGCAGCTCCGAAGGGTTGGCATTGACTGCCTGCTGAGGGAAGAAAATCCGGATGGGACCTTCCCCCTGGGAGTGCCAAATCCGCTGTCACAGGCCTATATGCAGCGCCTGGGACAGTACGTCCTGGCAGCAGAGGCAGATATCGGCATCGCATTCGATGGCGATGCCGACCGGGCCGGATTCGTAGACGCGCAAGGGCAGGAAATTCTGCCGTCGCAGGTTTTCGCCCTGGTGGCCTTGCGGAAACTCGCTTCCACCGCGATCCAACGCCCGGTAGTGATGCGCAACCTGTGCTGCAGTCAGCTGCTGCGGGACCTGTTCGCCGGATCCCGAAGCAGGGTTGAGCTGATTGATACACCGGTCGGGCATGGGCAGATCAAACGCCTGCTGCGGCACCCGGCTTTTGCCGAGCGGGTGCTGTTTGCCGGCGAGCATTCCGGACATTACTTCTATCCCGAATTCTACTCCGTGGACAGCGGCATGCTGACTACCATCTATCTGCTGGCCGAAGCCCGTCAGCTGAAGAACAGCGGCAGCAGTCTCGCCCAACGACTCCAGGAGTGGCGCCAACGCTATGCCTGGAGCGGCGAACGTAATTTCCGGTTGTCGCAGCCCGCAGAGCTTTTCCCCGTCCTGGAAGCGGTCGCACACGCTGCCCGGGAGCTGATTCCCGGAGCTCTCCGCAAGGAGGTCCGCCTCGATCCGCACCTTGGTCTGCCCCGCGTCTTCCCTGCCGGTTCCGCACCGTATCAGCCCGCCGAAATGCCCTGCCCGGATTTGAAACTCCAGAGTCCAGCGAATGAGGCCGGCGGTTGCTGGCTGGTGCTGCGCCCATCTGGCAACGAAGGAATGTTGCGGCTGAATATTGAGACCTGGGGTCAGTTGCGCAACCGCTGCCCAGAGCTATACGAGAAAACCAGCTCGTTGCTGTCAGCACTGGGAGCTCTGGCATTATCCTGAGGATCAGGGAACCGATCTTTGATTAGAGCCGCCGGACCAGACTCAGAACAACCTGGTTTGGCGATGGCACGCCGGGGAGGGGCGCCAGGGCGCGGCCAGAACACCGCCTCCGGCGTCTTGGACTTGCTTCCGCGCGACAGAGAAGAGAAGAATTGCGCCCGGCGGGTTTTTACATTTGTATCAGCGGGAAAAGTCCTTATATTAATCGCCGCGATGGTTTTTTCTGAGGGGGCGGGCATGTCTAACACCAAGACGCTATTGCTGCATGTATGTTGTGCGCCTTGTGCGGCCGGTTGCGTGGAGACGCTGCTGGAACGCCAGTACCGGGTGATTCTTTTTTTTGCCAACAGCAACCTTGATACGCAGGAGGAATTCCAGCGGCGTCTGGAAGCTGTGCGCACTCTGGCCCAGGTCTGCCAGCTGGAACTGCATGTCGCACCCTACCAGCACCAGGACTGGCTGCGCCAGGTCGCTGGCCTGGAGCAGGAACCCGAACGCGGCGCCCGCTGCCCGCGCTGCTTCGCCTTCTCGTTGGCTCAGGCCGCGCAAAAGTGCCGGGAGCTCGCCTGTGATGAATTCAGCACCAGCCTCACGGTCAGCCCGCATAAGGACTCGCGCCTGCTGCTGCGGCTCGGGGC
>JAAYYJ010000087.1 GCA_012515455.1 Oligosphaeraceae bacterium | reverse complement strand
GCCGGACTGACCATGATTACCCGTGCGATGCTCTTGCCCCGCCGCACTGATATTGCTGAACGTCTGGAATCGCTGCGGCAGGAACAGCGCGCGCAGTTGGCGTCGCTGCGTTTTACCACTTTGAACTGGGATAGTTTTCTGAGTCTCTGCCAGCGCTACGGCTGTCCCGGTCTCGCCCCGGCAGACCAGGGCAAGCTGCGGCCGACTCAGGCCGAAAACGGTCCGGAATCAGCGGCGAGACGGGCATTCGACAGCAGGAACATGGAGAAATACTTGCGCAACATCCGGGCCATGGAAACCCTGGCCCGGATCGAGGATGATATGGCTACTTTGGCCAAACATGCTGCCATCAATGCCAGAGCCGGCAGCGCAGTGGTCGCCGCCGAGCTGGTGGCTCTGCACCTCGGAGATTGCCTGCTGCTGGGGGTGCCCTTTGAGGCGCTGACCCAAATCGGCCTGAAGATAAAACAAATGTCACCCTTCGCCCATACTTTTATCGCGGCTTACAGCAACGGCTATCTGCACTATGGCGCACCGGCTGAGGATTATGACAAGGGCGGATACGAAGTGACCGAATGCCTGCTCGCTCCAGAGTGGCAGGAAGAGTTCGAAAAAAATGCCAGGCAAATTTTTCAGTCCTTGCAGGAGCGCCAGTGCAGCTGCCGCTGAGCAGGCTGTATGGACGAGGCTTGCGCAGGCCGGCTTGGCCGAAAATAAGGAACACCATGTCAACCGCGATATTATTGCCCGCTGCTCCTGAGCCTTTCCAGTTGGAAGCGCTCTCTGCCCGGCTGTGTCTACAGGAGGAGGAGGACCGGCAGGCGTTCCGGGCACTGGCTGCGGCCGCGGAGAAGCTCGGACGACCCCGGGCCCTGGTTCTTGAATGCCTGGCTGAGCGCACGCAAGCGCAGGAATTGCGGATCGGCGCGGTGACCTTCCGGGGCAGGGTGTTTGCCGCCTGCTGCGGCAAGCTTGACCGGGTGTTCGTTTATTGCGCGACCTGCGGGCCGGAGACCCGGCCCCTGGAGGACGGTCTGGATGTCTTGCAGAGCTATTGGCTGGACCAGCTGCGCCTGGAACAGCTCAAAGCAGCACAGCACGCTATTGCCGCATTTTTGCACCAAGACCGGGGAATTAAGCGCATTGCGGCAATCGGGCCGGGAGCGGGAGCCGAGGGGCTCTGGCCGCTGCCAGAACTGGCGAAGGTGTTTGCGCTGCTGGGAGACACGCGGTATCTGGCGCCGCTGGGCGTCGAACTGACGGAGAGCATGCTGATGCTGCCGGAAAAGACCACTGCCGGGCTGTATTATGCCGCCACAGAGGATTTTCACAGCTGCCAGCTCTGCCAACGGGAGCAGTGTCCCAACCGCAAGGATGCATTCAATCCCCGGCTTTGGGCGAAAACCATGTGACCCGGCGCAAATGGTCAAATTCCCGGCCAGTGACTTGTTTTTTCCGCAACCCGCAGTATTTTTCTACCGTGTTCAGACCACCGCTCCCCGAGGTTGTCAACTGCTTGCATCTCAAGGACCCCACGCAATGATGGAAAAAAATTACGATTTCCGGAAACGTCATTTTGCTGTACATAAAGCCGGCCGGCGCAATCCTGAGCGCCTGGCGCAAGCCAATGAAGTGCTGATCGACGCCAGTTGGAAAATCGGTTGCGACCGGGACGCCCCCGAGATTGTGCGCCGGGCGACCGTGGATTTGCAGGATTATTTTGCCCAGAGCATGGGCCTGAGCCTCAAACTGGTGCACGCCCCCGGCAGCAGGGTGCTGTTTATCAGGCTGGTCGAGCAACTGCCGGATGGTGATTTCGCTTTCCAAGTCAGCGCGGATGCCATTTGCTTTGAACTGGCGCAAGCACGGCATGCGTTTACCGCTGTGGTTCATGCCGAGGATATCATGAGCCTGGAAGGAGCACCGGTGTTGCCGCTTGGCCGCACAGCCCGGCGCAAGATGTTAGAGTCCCGCTCGGTGCATTCCGGCTCCGGTATAGATGATTTCCCGGATGAGGAGCTTGTCGCAATGATTCATGCCGGCTACGATTGCGTGGTCATTTTCAGCCAGGGCTTTGACATGACTAGGGTCGGACCACGCGATTTCAATGATATTATTGCCCGGGCCAAGAATTTTGGCATTGGTGTTTTTTTCCTCAATTACATGTCAGCCTACGTCCATCCGGATGATCCCGAAGCGGATAAAATCATCGATTCGCTGTTCGGCGAGTTTTTCCGCCGTTATCCGGATGCCGAAGGCATTGCCTTGTGTGGTGAATCCCTGGAATTTCCCAGTAAAGACCCCCATACCACCGGCCGGCGGCATCGCGACAGCTATAATGACGGGGTGCTTGATCCGCGGCCGAGTCCCGGCTGGTATCCGTGCTATGATTATCCCGCCTACCTGGCCAAAATCCGCGATGCGGTACATGCAGCCAATCCCAAGGCCACCATTCAATTCAGCACCTACAACTGGGGCTATCAGCCCAATGAACTGCGCCGGGAATTTCTGAAGAATTTCCCCCGTGACATTTATCTCAGCACCATTTACGATATTTTTGCCTCCAAGACCCTGGAAGGTCTGCAGACTCCGATCATGGACTACACCCTCTCGGTGGTTGAGCCGAGCTATTTTTTTACCAGTGAGTGTGAGAATGCCAGTCTGTATGACATTCCCATTGCAGCCAATGTCAATACCGCCGGTATCAGCTGGAGTTTCGGCACTGTTCCCTATGTGCCGGTCCCGGATCATATCCTGAAACGCAATTTACACCTGCGCCAAGCCAAGCAAAAATGGAACGTGTGCCGGCACTATTGCACCCACCATTACGGCTATTGGAACTGCCTGGCTTCGGACCTGGGCAAATGGAGCACCTGGGATAATTATGAACCGGATTACGATGAACTGCTGCTCAAGATTGCCATCCGTGATTATGGCAAGGCGGTGGCCGGGAACGCACTGAAGGCCTGGAAATTCTGGGATGAGGCGATGAATTATTATATCGCCTCCAACGAAGACCAGTATGGGCCCTGGCGGGTCGGACCGTCCTACCCCTTCATCTTCCAGCCTGATATCACCCGTACCATGCAAAGCAAGGAAATCAAGTTCCCGACTACCCCTGGGGCTCATTTCGGCCACTCCATCATAAAAACCCTGTACCACCCCTTCGAAAATGCCAACCAGTCGCCCGGATTCCTGCGCCATCCGGCGGAAATCCGCTCCCTGGAAAAAATGCTTCTGCTGTGGAACCAGGGTCTGGCTGAGGCCGGCAAGTT
>JAAYYJ010000086.1 GCA_012515455.1 Oligosphaeraceae bacterium | reverse complement strand
TATCGTGGAATGAAAAACCGATTCTGCCGATCCTGCCCTCAGATTGCTGCCGGCGCAGAAAGTCATAGAGCTTGAAGCGAGTCGCATTCTGCCAGGTATCACGGTTCAGGAAATGCATCAGGTAGAAATCAAAATATCCCGTTTTACATCTCGTCAGCTGTTCCTTGAAGATACGTTCTGCATCGGCTTCACTGGTCAAAGTGCGCACCGGCATCTTGGTAGCCAGGTAATATGAATCGCGAGGATACTGGGCGAGCACCTCCCCGGCACAGACCTCACTCTTGCCCTCGTGATAAAAATACGCAGTATCGAAGTAGTTCACCCCGGCTGCCAGCGCCCGGGCGAACATTTGCTCCACTGCAGCATAATCAATCGCAGGATTATCCGCCGAAATTTTCGGCAGCCGCATCATCCCGAAGCCCAGCAGCGGCAGGGTCAGAGCACTGTCACGATACTGGCGGCGGGTCACCTGCGCTACAGTGGCAGAACCGGAACGCTTGTCACAGTTGAAATCGCAGGCCGTTGATAACTGGGGAGAATTAGGCTCAAGAGTGGAGTTATTCATATTCGGCCTCGCGGGTTTATGCTGGGCAGCAGGTTAGAGAAGATGGGTGCGGCAATTCTGCCGTACCGCGCCAGGTGACTGGCCCTGAGCAGAGCCCGGGCATTCCGGAAGCAAAGAGCCGCTTGGAGACCCGCAGCGCACTTGACCCTCCGGAGAAATGCCCGGTCGTGCATGGTTATTCGATAAAGCCGGTCAAGTCATGCACCGTGCCGTCCTGGATTGAACAGAACACCGCATCGCCGATGGCGATCGCGCGCAGACCATCCGCGGACTTCGCCAGGATGTCAAACTTGCGGTTCGGGTCCTCGCCCATGAAGATATCCTCCTGGATCAGTCCGTCACCGCCGCCGTGGCCGCCGGCGACCGCCGGCACATGAATGCGCTCCCGGCCGGAGAAAATCGGGAAGTAGTCGATATACTGCACTCCGCCGTCATTAAGATGGGGCAGGGCCCGTCCGCCGTCGCCGCAGAACTCCAGGGATTCCAGGCGGCCGCGGGTTCCGTTGATAGCCAGACGGTATCCCTCATAAGGGGTCGAGAAGTTGGCCGAGTAGTTCAACAGCACCCCATTGCGGTATTTGACATTGGCGATAAAGGTGTCATAGATGTTGATTTGCGAATCGAACATACATTGATCTGGGCGGTAAGTGGTAAAGAGCTTCTTGGGTGATGCAAAAGCACCGATATGGTCGTCGTAGGTACCCATGGCGGAGGCGCGTGTCTCCCAGCGGCGCTTGTAAGCACAGAGCTGCTTCTCAGTACAATCATTGCAGTGCCGACCATCGCGTTTGGAGGGATTGAACTCACCGTCCGGGCCATAATGATTCAAGGCCCCGAAAGCGTGGACGTATTCCGGTACGCCGTCCACCCACCAGTTCACCAGGTCAAAATGGTGGCTGGATTTATGAATCGAGAGGCTGCCGGAATTCTCCCGCATGCGGTTCCAGCGGTGGAAATAGCTTGAGCCGTGCCGGATATCAATGTACCAGTTCAGGTCGACGTGAGTCACCCGGCCGACTTTTCCCGACCAGACCAGCTCGCGCAGCTTGCTGTGGACCGGATTGTAACGGTAATTGAAGGTGCAGATCACCTTGCCCCGGGATTTCTTCTCCGCCGCCAGCACCTCCAGCGCATCCGCAGTGTTGGTGGTCATGGGTTTTTCACTGATAACCTCGAGGTCATGCTGCAAACCGGCCAGGAGGTAATCCTTGTGATGGCAGTCCATGCAGACGATGATCAGCGCATCCGGACGAGTTTCGGACAACATCTTGTCAAGCTCAGCCGCGCTGTAGCAAGGCACATCTTTGGTCTCCGGCACCCGTTCCCGGCAGACCTCGAAGCGCAAGGGATCGATATCGAGCATCCCGACCAGCTCTGCGCAATGACTGAACTGGCGCATCATCGGCATAATATATCCGTACATGGCCCGTGACGAGACGCCGCACACCGCATACTTCTTCCGTTCCATAATCCTTTGTCCTCAGCTTGGGGCCGGCTCCAGAGGCCGGTATTGGTGTTTTTTTTGGCTGGCGTCACTCGGCTCCAGCCACGGCCGCACAATAACCATGCGGGCCGTTGCCGGAATGACAATCCCGGCCTTGATAAAATAATCCCCCGGCGGCAGAAAACAAAACCGTCACGCTATTTTCTGCCCATTTTTGCTAAAAATTGCTTGCATCTGCTGATTGCAAACATATAGTTACAAAATCTTCCTACCCGCCTGCTGTTGCCTGCCTGACAGGAATGTCTCAGCGGACCATTTCCGGCCCGGAAGCAGCTGTTTTTCACCTCCTACAGCATTTATTTTCGGACAGAACATATTGAACGAAGGAGAAAAAGCATGTACATCACCTCTGCTCCCGTGCGCCGTTTCCCGGTCCCTGTTTTCACCCTGATCGAGCTGCTGGTGGTCATTGCCATCATCGCCATTCTGGCCTCGCTGCTGCTGCCGGC
>JAAYYJ010000085.1 GCA_012515455.1 Oligosphaeraceae bacterium | reverse complement strand
CCCAGAATACGGACACCTTGCGCTCGCCGAAATCCGGACGCTCGAAAATGTCGCATTCCGGCAACCTGATTTCTGCCGTCCGGGGCAGTACAGTCCCGAGGCCCGGGAAGTAAAACCGTGCGCCGGCGAAACGTTCCAGGAAATCATAAACTCCGAACAGCGTGCCGCGGTCGAAACGGTGACTCCAGGCGCCGCCGCGGTTGATGGCTTGCTCAATATCGGCTTCGGGGTCGTCATTGCCGGCGATGAACAGATTGCGGCCCTGGGTTTTCAGGAAGAAACCATCGCGCACCAGTTTTCCTGGCTCGAGTCCGGCGGCCTGACTCCAGGCGTTGAAGCCCAGCACGATGGCGGTCCCGTCAGCCGGCAACTCCGTGACAATGGGCAGCTGGGCGGCGAGTACTTCTCCCAGCAGCGTCTGCAGTTCGCCGGCGGCGAAGCGGGTGACGCGCGAAGCGTCAGGGGCAATGACAATCTGGCTGCTGCGGTCGAGGCGGAGGGCGTCGGCCTGGCCGAGATGCACGGCCCGGGCGGGGTATTGCGGCGACCAGGCGGGAATATCTGCACCCCGGGCGGAAAGCAGCAGGGCGAACAGAGCCAGCGACAGTACAGCTTTATTCATAGCATCCAGTCCTTGTCAGTCATACGTTAGTCTTGGGGGCATTCTTGCCGGACGCCATCGGCCGGGGCAAATACCCATTTGCCGGCATTGTCCGTCCTGATCATAACTGTAGCTTCTGTTAGCCGAAATTCAAACAGCAAAACCGTACTGGCGTTTCGATTTGACAAGATGCATTTCCAGATTAGGTTAGTAATCTGCATTTCTGGCAATGTGTTTTTTGCTTGTCTTCAGACCAATCTCAATAGGGCTATAATGAACAGAATATTGACTGCACTGGTGATATTGTCCACTTGCGGCCTGGCTCAGGCCGCTGACCTGATTATTGCCCAATCCAATCACACTGATTACCAGATTGTGGTTCCTGATGCTGTCGGGGATGAACAATTGCAGGCATATGTTGAGCTGGGCGGGAAAGTCCTCCAGACTGCGATTAGGAAAGCTGCGGGCGCCTCTGCGCCCCTGGTCCGGGAAGTTGATTGCGTCCCGGGCAAACCCGCGCTGTTTATCGGCAATACCGCGGCCTTGCAAAAGGCCGGTCTGTCATCGGATGCTTTCGAGCCCTGGGAGCATGCGATAGCAGTGCGCGGTCAGGACATCTATATCTATGGCCGGGACCTCGCCAATCCTTTCCGCAAGACCATGTACCCCAAGTATTTCATTCATTACACCAATGGCACCCTGAAAGCCGCCTGCGTGTTTGCGGAAAAATTTCTCAACACCCGTTTTGTGATCCCGTCTCACAATGCTTATGGCGAGCATGACGGAGTGCGGACATTGCCGCAGGCGCAGTTGAGTGTGCCGGACCATTTTTCCTACTCCCGCAAAGTGCGCTTCCGGCACTGCGACGGTGACAAGGGCGGATTGTTGTTCAGCGTGGCCAATGACTATGCGTTTGATTGTGGTGCAGCCTACCAAGTCCACTATCATGCGTATGCCATCCCGCAGGATGAATATTACCCGCAGCATCCTGAATACTTCGCCCTGCGCAACGGTAAACGGCTATATCACCGCGACCCGGTCCATGGCGCCCGCCCGCAGTACTGCCTGTCCAACCCCGCAGTGCAGGAATTGATTTACCAGAATGCGTTGCAGCGCGCCGACGACGGCTACAAAGTTATCGAGTTCGGGCAATCCGATGGCTTCCTGGGCTGTGAATGCGCAAACTGCACCGCGATGTATGGAGTGTCCGACTGGGGGGAAAAGCTATGGCTGCTGCATCGCGACCTGGCGGTGCGACTGCATCAGGAACGGCCCGGAGTCACGACCGCAATTGCCTGCTATGGACCAACCCATCAGCTCCCCCAGGCATTCACGAAATTTTCGGTGCCCATGATTATCGACTGTGCGCCGGTCACCGACGAGTTGCTGGCGGGCTGGCAGAAGTTCGCTTTGCTTGGCATGGCGGCCTGGACATACTACACGGGTTCGTATAAAGCCTGCGGGTTTTCCCCCGGCATCGGCTTCGCGGAGATGAAGGCGGAAGCCGGCAAAATGCGCGCCACGCCGGTCACCTCATTGTACAACTGCGGGTTGAAAAATGTCTCCTCGCTCAATGGCCCCTGGTATTATGCCTACGGCCGGCTGCTGGAAAATCCTGCTTTGGATACGGACCGGCTGCTCGCGGATTATTGCCTCTTCGCCTTCGGTGAGCCGGCCGCACCCCACTTCGAACGCTTCTTCCGTCTGCTGGATGCGCGGATGGACCAGCATCGGATGAGTGCCAACGAAGATTACAACGACTTCAGTAAAAAACGCCAGTCCGCACTGGATTTCTGGCTTTTGCGCTATCCCCCGGAGGTGGTCGCAGAACTAGGCCGGCACTTAACGGCGGGAGCGGAACTCTGTGAAGAAAGCAACAGCCTGTTGCCGCCCCTGACCGCGGAATTCGAGTATTTGTCGCGGACCGCCAGGGTTTGTCACGCCATCCAGGCGATGCATGACCAACCGTCCGACACCACCCGGGAAAAACTGGCCGATGCGGTTGAGGCCCGCAATGATTTTATTGCTGCTCTGCCGGCAAGAGAGTCTGATCAACGCATCACCCTCGGCTTCCAATTCGCCCAGAAACTGCATCTCCGCCTGGGGGGCTCAATGGCTGGCATCTTCGGCGGGGCCTTCAACTGTGACCCTCAGGCACTGCGCCTGAAAGTACCCTCGCTGGCGGCCGTGCGAGTCAAAGATTTTGCTGATCCTGCCTGGGCGCAGGCCCCAGTGGTGCGGGTGCAAGCCCTGAAGAACTCCGACCCGGCGACCGAGGCGTCTTTTCAGCTCGCCTATACGGATGCGGCGTTGCTGCTGAAAATGCTTGCCCCGCTGCCTGAGCCGGTGGAGCAAACTACCGTCCTGCCCGATGGCAATCTCTGGAACAATGCTGTCTGGGAGGTGTTTGTGGCCACTGGCGCGGACATCCGGCAGTTCGTTTTCAATCCCCTGGCGGACTCCCGCTTCGATGCCTGCATCCAGGCTGGCCGCCATGATGCCAAGTGGAATACCAGCTGGTCGCAGCAAAGCAGTATCAGGAACGGCAAATGGCAGGCGGAGCTGACCATCCCTTTCGCCGCCTGCAGCAGAACGCCTGAAGCGGGTGAACGCTGGGCAATGCAGATTGCCCATTCCACCCCGGGTGCCAAATCTTTATATGCCTGGGGCATTCCGCTCAGCGGCAGCTTCGCTGACCTCTCTGGCTTTGGCAAAGTCAAATTCGGCGACCGCCCGAAAGGCGTGACCCGGGCAATCGACATCGATGGCGACTTCTCGGCGGTCCGCAGCGACGGCAGCCTGGTCCACTGGGTGCTGCGACCAAATCCCCAGGCGCTGGAACGGGTGACCGCCGGAACGCAGACGGCGGTGAAATTTTCCTATGTTCCGGGCAGCGACTACACTGGCCTCTACAGCATTCCGAGCATCCCCTTGGAGACGGATGAGACCGCCGTGATCAAAGTCAGAATCCGGGGCGCCGGCAACGCTTCTCTCGGCCTGGGCTGGAAGGATGCGGGGGGGAAATGGGTGGTCAATGCAGGAGGGGAAAAATACGCCCTCAGCGACCAGGCCCAAGAATACACTACTGAAATAATTCGCCCGGAGGTCTTCGGCGCCGAGCGTTTTTACGTCACGGTTTTCGTCGCCAAGGACTCCATCGTGGTGGTCGAGAGTATTGCCGTGAGCATTAAATAACCGCTCTGCCGGGGAAATCTGCGGCCGAGCCGGGCGGAATCCCCGGCAGCGGTTTGGCCGTTGGCCCGGGCAGCCAGCAGCGGCAGCCGGGCAGACAGGGGTTAAATCGGGGGCTGCGTCTGGTCATTCCGGGGGAAAAGATTGGCAATCCACGTATTCGCAGTGGTTGAATTCTGGTTCCGCTGCGGATTTGATGATTGCGACGCGGGTGATATTCTGGAACCGTTCCCCGGTAAAAGAAACGCCTCTTCCGCCTGAGAAGCGCAAGGCCACCGCGGTGTTGAAATACTCATTGCGGACGAACAGGGAGCGGTCGGATTCCTGCATGATCCGGATGGCCAGGGCGCAATCCGTAAAGATGTTGCCGATGGCCTTGCTGAGCGGGGCCTTGGTCACCCGCAACGCGTATTCGCTGCTTCCGTAAAAGAAGCAGCGGACGACCAGGCATTTCCAGGAATTATAGAGATGAGCAGCGGCAGGGCAGTTCACGAAGGCACAGTCCTGGAGCAGGCATCCTGAACTGTTCGAGAAGTCGATGCTGGAGCAGCCGGTAAAGGTGCAGTTTCGGATGCTGGCCGTGCAGGCGTACAGATTGAAAAAGCACTGCTGGAACCGCAGCGGCTCAGCGCAGAGCAGGCCGGTGAAGGTCGTATCGGTGATGTCCACTGCTACATTGCTGAGGCTGATGCGCGGGGCATTCGGCAGTACCTCGGTGGCCGAAAAAGACGCTCCCCGGATATCCAGCTTCTGGCCTCGGAAAATCAGCCGTCCCTGGCCCTGGAAGACGATTTTCGCGCCCGGGAGTATGCTCAGCACCGGTGCAGATACGGTGATGGGCTGGTCAATGACGCGCTGACCAGTCCATTCCTCAGCCTGGGTTGACATGGCCAGCAGTATGCAAAGCAGAAAAGTGCGCCTGGACAGCAAAGTCATTTTGCCTCTTTTCCCTCCCCACCGTGCCGGTGGCGCTTTATTTCCGGAGCGGCTTGATGCCGGTGAAGTACTGAATGGCGTATTCGGCCAGCTGGGCGTTGAATCCCTGCAGCACGGTCTCCTCCCAGCTATGGCCGGCAGGACTGCCCAGAAGGCTGACCGAGCCGTTGAAAATAACCCGGCCATGGCCGGCGCTGCCCTGCACGACCACCGGGCGACCCTGGGATTCAGCGATGATCTCGCCGTGCGGTCCCGGCTGGAGCTGGAAGAAGTCCACGTACATCTGCTCCACTTCCTGACCCTT
>JAAYYJ010000084.1 GCA_012515455.1 Oligosphaeraceae bacterium | reverse complement strand
TGGTCTGCTGGATGTGGGTGAGAAGATGTATCTGAGTGCCACCTGCACCGAATATTACCGGGCCAGCTGGCGCAATGCCGAGGGTACGGAACTCTCACCAAATACTGCCTACAGCCCCTATGTCTCGAATGTCGCCGCAGACAACGTTATTGAATTGGTTTTCGTGCCAACGTACAAGGTTGTCATCAGCAAGACTCCGGACCCTGGTGGCGGTTATCTCTCGCTGAATGGTGTCTTCGTGCGGGACCTGGGCACGCCACTGAGCTTTTATGCCGGGGTATATTCTAACGAATTTTGGCAGTTCATCCGCTGGCAGGAGAACGATTCCACCGCCTCAAGTCAGGAAATCAACCCCCCAGTCAGCGGAACATACAACTATACCGCCGAATTTCAGCGCTATGTCGTGGTCAGGTATGATAAGGTTGCCGGCAATGAGTACTATGCCGGCAGTTTTACAGGCAGCGAGGGACTGAGCGGCCGTTCCGGGTCTAAGTATTTCCTGGTCAGTGATACGCCTCGGGATATCAATATCACCGCTGTGCCCGATGAGGGATTCCGCTTCAAATCCTGGACCGATGAGGTCGACAACGCTACCCCAACCGATCCGCTGCGGACCCTAAGCATCAGCACTGAGCAGACAGTACTGAATTTAGTGGCTGATTTTGTCCGCATCTGGGTGGTCAGTATCGGGGTTAAGCCCGGTTGTGAAAACTGGGGGCAGGTGACGCAGGGAACGATGACCGATGCGGTGTTGGATGTGGGCACCGTGGTTCATCTCGAAGCGCAGGAGAATCCCGGCTGTCAGTTTGTGAAATGGAGCGACGGCTCCACTGACAAAGTCCGGGATCTGGAAATCTACCAGTGGTTCGGCAATACAAATATCTGGGCTGAATTCACCAGCACTGCAGAAATCAATATCTCCATCCAGGAAGGGCAGCAGGACTGGGGCTGTCAGGCAGGTGTCCTGCAGGCGGACGGAACCATCGTGCCCTCCGGTAATTACGGCGTGGGTCTCTGGCATACCATCAAGGCCATCCCGGCGCCAAACCACCGTTTTGTACGCTGGAGTGATGGATATACCAGCGCGACCCGTTCACTTAGATTGGCGGAAGAGGGACTGAATCTGACCGCTGAGTTCGCCCAGACCTTCGTATTCAAAGTCACTTTCAAGACCGATCCTGAGGAGCTGCCGGAGGGTATCACCCTGCAGAATCCTTATTGTTATATCGGTACCCGTTATTGTTATTCCGGGGTCGAATACATCCTGGATGTGGGCGAATACAATATCTGGTACCGAGCCAGCGGAGACTGGGTATACCCGGTCCAGGAGACCATTGTCGGCAATATCGGCGATCGGATTGATATTGAGCGTACGTTCACACTGATCACTGCCGGCACCATCAGAGGATACCTCTCACCGGATAACATTGGCGGGGCCTGGCGCGTACAGGGGGAGACACTGTGGCGACAGCATGCCGAGGAGCTGGTCAAAGAAGCAGGAACCTATACCCTGGAATACAAGGACGTGGTCGGCTGGCTTACACCTTTCCCACGCGAAGTCACCGTGCTGCCCAACCGCTATCATAATATCGAGGGCAAATATCAGCAGATCGTCCCCGGTGTGGAATTGAGCTTCGCGCCGGCGGAGGTCTCGGAGGGCGCCGGGCCTAATGCCACCATCGCCACCCTGAGCCGCGTGGCCTTGGCGGGCAATCCCATCGACCTGAGCAAGACCCTGACGGTGCGTCTCTCACTCAGTGAAAGTAATTCGCTGATATTGCCCTCGTGGTCGATAGTCATTCCGGCTGGCCGCAGCTTCACCCAGTTCCCGGTGGGGGTGGTCGACAATGTCATTATGGAAGATTTTATTCTCGACAAAGACGACCAGCCTATCGCCCGCGGTCGCGAGGTAATTCTCAGAGGGCAGGTAGCCATGAGCTATCACTGTAACTGCTCCGGAAATCCTACCGATGGTCAAGGCGAGAAGGATATTGCCGCGGTGATCACCATCTGGGATAACGACAGCCCGGCTCTGCTGGTGGCGCTCAACCCCTCTACTATGCCGGAAAGCGATGATTTGTATCTTAATGGTCTGACTGTCACCCGCAATGACGAGGTCCCGGGGGACCAGCCCCTGACGGTGGAAATTACCGCCGCCCTGGCCGGTGGCAGCGATTTCGATGACGGCACCGAGATACAGTTCTGGACCGGTACTGAGGGCAATTATACCCGTCTGCCGTTCCTGCTCGAAGGTGACCCGACGGTGTCAGTGGTGACCATCCCGGCCTTTGAACGATCCGTGTCGGTGCATGTAAAAGCCTGTAAGGATGGTCAACAGGACGGAAATAAAATCCTCTCGGTATTTGCCGATGCGCAGGATTATTCCCCCGGCTCGGGCTGGGTGATGATCAGTGATCTGAGTTTCCCAGATTACCTGATTTCCGCGATCGCAACGCCAGAGGACACTCTGGAGTCCGACAGCGATTATCCGCTTGCCGTCACCTTGAAGAACAACGGCAATATGGATGCTCCGGCCGGTCTGCAGGTCCCCGTGGCAATCCATGCCACTCGCAGTAGTTCCGTGCGCGCTGAAAACAAGCTCCTTAATGTGTTTTATCTGGTTTCGGTGGAGAGTCCGCTGGCTGTGGGCGACAGCATTACTCAGGTGCTGAATGTCCCCCTGGACCACCTCGCACCAGCCAATGACTGGCGCTTCTGCGCCGTCGTCAACCCCGAAGGAGCGTTACGTGAGGTCAGTACCCTGAACAACCAAGGCTGGTCGGAACGCTTCGCCATCGAAGCGAGCTATCATTCCCGTCTCGATGACCTGCCGCCGGGAATCGCGATTCTGCCCGGACAGAATCTCACCCTGAGCGGCACGGTGACCAGGAGGGCCGACGACCCCACCCCGGTCCCGAATGCCGATGTCGATGTCTATCTGGTCGTGGACGGCTACCGCCGGGTATTGGAAGCCTGCAGCGATATTGACGGCCGGTTCAGCGTGCTTTATGAACCGCTGGCCTCTGAAATCGGCCAGGTTGTGGCTGGTGCCTGCTATCCGGGCACAGATACCTCTGCCATGCAGCAGCAGTTCGATGTCCTGGGATTCAGGTACTACGCGGCCGGGGTCAGTTATCTGCGCTGGGATGTAACCAGCAACAGCCCCAAGGATTTCAGCCTGAAATTACGCAACCCGAATTTGACCCCTCTGACCGGCCTGGATGGTGAGATCCGCAATGTCCGCTCTGGGGTTGATATTGAGTTCCTGGATTTGCCGGCGGAGCTGGAGCCGGGGCAGGAAGTGACTCTGAATTACCGTATCCTGGCTGAGTCTGCATCTGTCGGGCGTGATTATGAGCGTCCGCTGCTGGCTTTTTTCAGCAATGAAGGCGCGGAAGTCTCCATTCCGGTATATTTCTTTGCCATTCCGCAGTTTGCGCAATTGTCTGCTGAGCCGGTTTCCATCAATACCACGATGCAGGTCGGAGTCTCCCGGCAAGTTGAGGTGACGCTTGCCAATACTGGCGCCATCGGCACCGGACCGGTTACGATTTCCATCCCCGCGTTGTCCTGGATGTCGCTGCCGGCCGGAAATACCATCAACGACATCGCGCCCAATGAATCTGTGACCTTCGCCATTCAGCTGCAGGGCGATGACAGCACGCCGCTAAATGCTCCGCTCTCTGGACGTCTGGCGGTCAATGCACAGTTCGCCCAGCACGGACTGCAAATACCCTTTACTGTCACTGCGGTGTCTGATGCGACCGGCAATCTGAAGGTCTCGGCCATTGATGAGGGGTTCTATTACGAGAATCCCGATGCCGACCCCAATAAGAAGCTGGCAGGTGCGGTTGTCACGGTCAAGAATCCCTATACCGGTAAGGTCCTGGCCAGCGGTGTCACCGAGGCCCACCCGGATGGCGTCTACTGCCTGTTCAATAACTTGCCGGTCGGTCTGTGCCAAGTGCTGATCAATGCGGAGCAGCATGAGGGTGCCAATCTGAATGTGAGCATCGCCCCCGGAGCCACTGAAAAGGTCGAGACCTTTTTGAGCTTCCAGGCCATTACCTACACCTGGGAAGTGGTTCAGACTGAAATCGAAGACCAATACGAGGTAGTTCTGAATGTCGTCTATGCCACCAATGTGCCGATGCCAGTGGTTAAGACGGTTTTCCCCAGCAGCTTTGCCGATATGCTGCCCGGTGAAGTGCGGATGGTCAATGCCGTGCTGACCAACCAGGGATTGATCAATGCCAATGAAGTGAAGATCGAAATGGGCGAATTCGAGGATTTCACGTTCACCATTTCTCAACCGCCAGACGGGTATGTGCTGCTGCCGCAGCAGTCGTGCACCATTCCGGTGGTGGTCAGCAAAGCCGCCACCGCTCCCGAGACTCGCGGTGTGACCCGGACTGCTAACTGTCGGCAATGGATTGCCACGGTGTATTATTATGAATGCGGCAAAGACTTCAAATGGCATAAATTCACCAAAGAGGTGGATATGGGGCTGGTCTGCCCTAGGTCCGGCGGCGGACTGGGAGGCGGGTACTCCCCCGGAGTCTCCGCCCCCGGAGTATCTTATGCCAATGTCTATACCCCGGTAATACCAAATCCCCCGGCCGTCGAGGAACAATGCGTGCCCTGCGCCAAGGGGCTGCTGATTGCCCTGAGCAAATGCATTCTGGGCTTCGCCCCCGGGGTGGGATGCCTGGTCGGCATTATGGATGCACTCTCGACCTTCGGAGTTAGCTGGGAGGGCGGATTCAGCGGTTGGGCTGCTATCATCACCAATGGCTCATTGGCCGTGGTGGGCTGCGCTGCCCAGCAGGCCTGGCAAAGTACCGTTGGAGGTGTCTTGGGCTGTATTTCCGGCGCATTGTCGATCTGCGACGGCTTGGACGGGAAACCCCCATTGCCTTTCCCAATCCCCGGATACGGCGGCTTTTCAGAAAGCAGAGCCACCCGAGGCATTACCCGCGAAGCTGAATTGAGTTGGATTGATGACGCCCAGGGGCAGCTCTATTGGGGCTACCGCGGGATGGCCAATCAATCCGGCCTGATGATTGAGTGGTATGGCTCGGAAGCCTGGCTGGAATGCAATCCGCTGCAGTTTAATGCCTTCAATGCAGCATTCAATGCCTTGGCCTTCAAACCGCGCAGCCCTGAGGATCCCCGGCCGGCCATCGTCGACCCCGCCGACCCGTCGCTGCTGGTCGCACTGCCGGAGAATTTGACCACGCAGGATCTGGCGGATTTGTGAACCGCTGGAACCGCACCATGGCCTTCTGGTCGTCACTGGAAAAGCAGGGCGATTATGCGGTTGAAGAAATGCCCGGGTATGTAGAAGTCACTGCTGCAGACAAGGAGGCTCCAGGGGGCGTGGCGGCGAAGCTCTTGCTGAAGGGTGTGGATAACAATGGCGATTCGGTCATCAGCATGTACTGTATGCATTATCTGCAGACAGATATGACTTCCTGTGAAACTGAGGCCGCGGAACTAGGCTATGCTGAATCTACAGATGAACAGGGAAACCGCATCAGTGCCTTGCAGAATCTCTGCATGGTACAGTCTGACTATATCCAGGAAATGGGCAAAAATTCGCCCTCTGTTTGTGCCAAGGTGTCCTTGGAAATCAAGCAGACCCTGACCATGACCCGCGAAGCCTTCGATGGAACTCTGACCATGGTCAATGGACACGAGACCGACGATATCACCAACCTCAAACTCGATGTCCGGGTCACTGATCTGGAGGGAAATGACTGCACCAATCTCTTTGAAATATTCCCGCTTGATGACGGTGATTATTTCGCCATCGACGGCAATGGTACAGTGCCGGCAAAGGGCACCGGCACTGCGGTGGTGCGCTTTATCCCCGAACGTGAAGCCGCTCCGGATACGGCCAAAGCCTACAGCTTCGGTGGCACTCTGAGCTATCTGAATCCCTTCTCGGGGCAGACCACCACCATCGAACTGACACCCTGCACACTGGAAGTCCAACCCAGCCCGGCACTGCAGATTCACTACTTCCTGGCCCGCGATATCCTCGGTGATGATCCGATGACCATTGAAGTCGAGCCGTCTTATCCGGCCGAGTTGTCAGTGCTGGTGTATAACGACGGCTATGGAACGGCTAAGAATTTCCGCATTGATTCCGGTCAGCCGAAGATCACTGACAACGAGAAAGGCCTGCTGATTGATTTCGCGCTTTGGGATTATGAGACCACCGATTCGATGCTGAACGGCACCCCGAACAACCTCCCTCTGGGGCAGGTAAACCTCGGTGATATTGGCAGCAAAAAGACTGGCCTGGCGCAATGGTGGCTGACCTGTTCACTGCTGGGGCATTTTGTCGGCATGGAGGCGAGTTACTCGCACCTGAGCAGCCGGGGAAATCCGGATTTGAGCCTGATTGACAGCGTGGACATCCACGAGCTGGTGCGCAGTGGCCGTACCCTCGACGACACGGCCACCATTTTTCTAGTCAATGACAAGACTGATACCGACGACATGCCTGAGACGCTCTGGTTCAGCAATAATGCCAGCAACGAGCAGGTACTGAGTGCCAACCACTCGTTGAGCGCTGACCCGCAGTTGATCAGCACCGGCAGTGATCATACCTACACTTTTACGATTTCTGCCCACCAGGCAGGATGGCACTACATTGTGCTTGATGATCCTGGCGACGGACGCTATGAAATCGTTAGCTTCGCTCGTGGCGACACCGTATTGCCGGTGCGTAACTGCTGGTTGACCACCTGCACCTTGCGGGATGGCGAAGACCCGGTTTACGAAAACAAATTGCGGTTGATGGATTTACTGGCCGCAGACACATCTTATGAATATACGATTACAGTGGCTAAATTGCCTGACCAGGCGGTGGAGGTTACTGCTTTCGCCGCTACCAGCAGCAACGACGAGGATGTAGCTGATTATATGCTGACCGGCGATATCGAACGTGTGACTGTGACCTTCAGCTCGCCCATTCTGCCGGAGACCTTCACCAGCGATGACCTGATTCTGCGTCGCCAGGGAGTGCTGCTCAGCAGCGCTGAGTTGGCTGCGGCATTGCTCATTACCCCGGCAGTTACTGATCCTGAAGAGGCCAACTACAACCAGGTTTTCTACATCGACGGCCTGGGAAGTCTGACCAATCAGAATGCGTTCTTTGTGCTAACCGTTCAGTGCGCTGGCATTTCTGACCAGGAGGGATTCCCCGGCGCATCCGGCAAACAGCTGATCTGGGTCCGACAGGATGATTTCAATGAACTGCAGACTCTCCCCCCGCCAGTGCTGCTCTCCCTGGAACGAATCATCCCCGAAGCCGGCCTGGAAGGGCAGTTCGATGTCCAGCTTACTTTCCTGGGATACGTGCTGGCCGAATCCGTCACCCTAGGTGATTTCCAGCTAAAGAAAAACAGCCTGCCCGTGGATTTGACAACCCTGGGCGTTGCTGTGAGGGCGACTGAAGTGCCGGGGGTCTTTATCATCGACGGACTCGATACACCGGACGTGAATAATAATTTCTACGTCCTAAGTTACGACGCCAGCAATGCCCAGGATATCAAAGGCAGCAATGCCAGTGGTACTCGCAGCGTGGCCTGGGGCAATGACTTCGAGCCGCCAGCACTGCTGACCGACCTGCATGTCACGCCTGACTCCGGTCGCTCAGCCACCGACGCCTGTACCCAGTATCCAGTCGAGGGAACGTTGAATCTGGCTGGAACCCTGCCTGAAGTGCCTGCATATTGGCAGCTGTTCCTCCAGACTGCACCTGGAGGAGAACTGCAGCCTCTGACAGAATTGAACTATGTCGCAGAGGGCGAATCTGCCAGTCTGAGCATCCCGCTGGATTTGACCGATGATGGGACATACCATCTGCTGCTGAGAGTAGAGGACCTGGCCCGAAACAGTAACGACAATGCTTTCATTGTGCTGCTCGACAACCTCCCGCCAGTGCCGCCGTTAACATTGCTTATGACTCCGAATACCGGTTCATCAGATACTGATTTCATCACCCGGCTCGAAACTGGCGCTGAGATTACCTTCACCGCCGCGCTGGCCGAGAATCTGCTCCAGGTCGAGGTCCTGGAGGGCGAGGCAGTTCTGCTGGATGCCGGCGTACAGGACAGTGCTGAGCCGGGCTTCACCGTGTCTTTGCCGCTGGATGAGGGCAGCCACGAGCTGATCTTACGCCTGACTGACGCCGCCGGCAATGTGACCACAGTGCAGCAGACGGTGCTGATCGACAACACCGCACCGGCATTCAACGGCCTGGTCTTCGCACCCGATCTGGGATTGTCCGGCAGCGATTTGGTAACCTCGGGAAATACCTTCTCTGTTAGCACCGGTGTTAGTGAGTACCCGCTTGAGATGCTGCTCGGTAATGGCGAACAGAACTGGCCCCAGACCGTGACAGCGGGCGATTACAGCCAGGAAATCGTTCTGGCGGACGGCGTCTATGTGCTGACCCTGCAGGCCACCGACCTGGCCGGAAATACCACCGTGGAAACCCTGAATGTGACGGTGGACAACAGCGCCCCTGCCGCCATCGGAGATACTGCCGTGGTCCCGGACCGCGGCCTGGTGCCGGACGACGGCATCACCTGCCTGCTGGACGGCGAGACCATCCACATTGCCGGCGCGGTGCCGGAAACATCCAGCCGCATCGAGCTGCTCTATCAGGATACAGTTGTGGCAGGACAGAATTTCGCGGCTGGCAGCGACGACTTGTCGTTCCTGCTTGATAGCGCTATAAGCGCCCCGGGGGATTATGAAATGCTGCTGCGCCTGACCGACCTGGCCGGTAATACTGCCGAAAAGCAGCTCCAGTTCACGATCGACAATACTGCTCCCGGAATGCTGACTCAGGTTACGATGCAGCCGAATACCGGCGCAGATACAGCTGACTGGCTGACTGCCCTGGGGCCGGCAGAAGTGCTGACTCTCAACGGAGTGCTGCCGGAACTGCCCGCCCGGGTGGATGTCTATCTGCAGTCGGCCCCGGAGACCATCCTGGCCAGTGCGGCCACCGCCGCTGCCGACGGCAATCCGAATGTGGTCTTGTCCTTGCCCGTACTGACCGCTGATGGCTCCTACGACCTGTGCCTGGCCGTTACCGACCTGGGTGGCAATACCAGTGTGCTGCCCCTGACAGTCGTGATAGACAATGCGGCTCCCGGTGCGGTCACGGGGCTGGGCATCAGTCCCGACACCGGCCGCTCCGAGACCGACCTGCTGACCAGCCCCAGCACCGCGGAGCCGCTGACCATCTTCGGCACCCTGCCGGAGGGCGCACTGCTGGTCGAGTGGTTCGCCCAGTCTGATGAACGCCAGTCCCTGGGAGAAAAGCTCTATGGTGCCGAAGAGACCGCACTGAGCCAGACGCTGGTCCTGGCCGACGGTCAGTACGACATCATTGTCAAGCTCACTGATGCGGCTGGCAATGCCAGCGAATCTACTCTGACGGGACTGGTGGTGGATACGACCCCGCCGACTGCCCCT
>JAAYYJ010000083.1 GCA_012515455.1 Oligosphaeraceae bacterium | reverse complement strand
GCCTCGTCCTCGGTCACCGTCAGGCGGGGAATGAAACGCAAGCGCTGCTCCTCAATCAGCGAGCGACGGAGCAGCGAAATAGGAAGATATCCGCGCACCGCACCGCTGCCCGGCTGCAGGCGCAGCAGCGGCCCCAGCCAGCGCTGCCGGATTGCCGTAGTAGTGAGCACCTCGCCGTCAGCGAAGGGGAAATTTGTCCGCACATCCTCGGTAGCACTCGAGGTGCAGCGCAGAGCTGCAGTACTGACCTCCGCGTCATTTCTCCTGGCCAGGTCCAGCAGATGCGACAAAGCATCAGGTACAATCTCGTCATCCGCATCGGCAAAATAAATCCACTCGCCCCGGGCAAGGTCCAGACCGGCATTGCGGGCCACCGATACATCCGCCTGGGCCAGCTCCAGATACCTGATCCGGTCGGGATGCTCCCCCACATACTCGCGGCAGATGGCGCCGGATTGGTCACGGGAGCCGTTGTTCACCAAAAATAATTCCCAGTCGCGGCAAGTCTGCGCCAAGATCGAGCGCACCGAACGGTGCAGCAGCTCACCTGCATTATAGACGGGAATGATGATCGAGATCTGAACCGGACTGACCATGTCTGACTCCTGCTAACTGCAGCATAACATTATGCCGCAGCAAGTCAAATGTCCTAATGTAATTCCTGCCCGGTGCTTGTGCAAGATACAGTGCTCAAACAAAGCAAAAAAGTCCGGCGAAGACCATGAACACACCACAAGACCCGCTAATCAGCGGGAAAATACCACCCCGGCGGCCAGCCACATAATCCGGAAACCGGGAAAAAAACCAGCACTTCATAGCCCCGGCAAAAGCAGTACAGCAACCAAAATCTCGAGTTTTTACAAAAATTATCAGTCACATCGGCTTGTTTTACATTTTTTGTAAATTATCTTAATCTTGGTGCTTTTTCCGCCTGGTTTTCTGCAGCTTTTCCCTTCTTTTCTGAACCTGGCATGTTTTCTGCTAGCAAAACAATTGTATTTTTCCTGGTGTTTATCTCATTTCACTTTACAGGAGTATTCGGTCATGAGCAACCTGAACAGGATGCGCGCTTTGCAATCCATTGCCAGCTATGAACTGCCAATACCCGCCTTCAGTGGCCCGGCCAGCCTGGACTTTTATGGTGAAGATGTGTTTCATTGCCAGGTCATCCGTCAATATCTGCCGCACAAGGTTGCGGAGAAACTGCTGGCCACCATCAATGAAGGCCAACCCTTGGATGCCGCCATTGCCGATGATGTCGCCCATGCCATGAAGGAATGGGCATTGTCGCGCGGGGCCACTCATTTCACCCATTGGTTCCAGCCTTTGACCGGTGGGACCGCCGAGAAGCATGACTCGTTTCTGGAGTCGACCTGCCCGGCCCAGGCAATCATGGCTTTCTCCGGCAAGAATCTCATTGTCGGTGAGCCGGATGCCTCCAGCTTCCCGTCCGGCGGCCTGCGTTGCACTTTCGAGGCCCGGGGATACACCGCCTGGGACCCCACCAGCCCGGCTTTCATCAAACGCCATGTCAACGGCGCGACCCTCTGCATCCCCACCGCTTTTTGTTCCTTCAATGGTGAGGCTTTGGACAAAAAGACGCCGCTGCTTCGCTCTCTGCAAACCCTGGACCGGGCCTGCAAGCGCCTGCTGCGTCACTTTGGTCTGCCGGAGCAGCATACTGCGGTGACCCTTGGTCCGGAGCAGGAGTATTTTTTGCTGGACAAGAAGTTCTACTGGCAGCGCCCGGACCTGGTTCAGACCGGCCGGACATTATTTGGCGCTCCTCCGGCCAAGCATCAGCAGCTGGAAGACCACTACTTTGGCTCGATCCGCCCCCGCATCTTGAAATTCATGACTGAGGTCGAGCTGGATTTGTGGAAGCTGGGCATTCCCGCCAAGACCCGCCACAACGAAGTCGCGCCGGCCCAGTTTGAACTAGCGGCGATGTACGAGGAAGCGAACCTTGCGGTCGACCACAACATGTTGGTGATGGAAGTCCTGCGCCAGGTGGCTGAGCGCAACGGCCTGATCTGCCTGATGCACGAGAAGCCCTTCGCCGGCGTCAACGGTTCAGGCAAGCACAACAACTGGTCCCTGAGCTATGGCAATCAGAATCTCCTGGACCCCGGCAAGGACCCGATGCAGAATGCCATCTTCCTGACCGTATTAAGCGCCATCATCCGGGCCGTCGATCTGCACAGCGACCTGCTCCGGGCGGAGACCGCCAGCGCCGGGAACGACCACCGTCTGGGTGCCAACGAGGCTCCGCCGGCTATCATCTCGATGTTCCTGGGTGAGCAGCTCACCGAAATCATCTCCCAGATTGAAGTCGGCGGCAACAACTCCAGCAAACCTTCCCGGAAGATGCAGATCGGCGTTGATGCCCTGCCACCCTTCCCGCGCGATGCCACTGACCGCAACCGCACCAGCCCGATGGCCTTCACCGGCAACAAATTTGAATTTCGGGCGCCAGGTGCCAGCCGTTCCTGTTCTGGCGTCAATGTGATTCTCAATACCATTGTTGCCGAATCGTTTGATTTCATCAGCGACCGGCTGGATAAGCTCAATGCCATCAATCAGCGTGATTTCAACCAGGGCCTGCAGGTGATTCTGCGTGACATCCTGCGCAAACACCAGCGCATCGTCTTCAACGGCGACAACTACTCGGAAGCCTGGCTGGTGGAAGCAGGCAAACGGGATCTGCCCAACAAACGCGATACCCTGGAGGCGATTGCTGCCTTCAAAAGCCCCCAGAACCGGCAGCTGTTCGAAAAATACTGTGTCTTCTCCGCGGCCGAGCTGTCTTCCCGTTATGAAGTCTGCCTGGAGGAATATACCCGGAAGATCAACATCGAGGGGACAGTGGCTCTGGAAATCGTACGCAGCATGATTATTCCTGCGGTTGCGGAGGAATTCAAGCGCCAGACTGAAGCCCTGCTGGCCACCCAGCAATGCAATCTGCGCGCCGGGCTGGCCAGTCTGCAGGCCCTCGCAGAACAGCTGGGTGAGGGCCTGGATACATTGCGTGAACAGTGCACTCTGCTGGAAGAGGCTTTGCGCGGCGCCCCCCAGGAAGTTATCAACTGCATGGCCGGCTTGCGCCGTACGGTCGACAACTTGGAGCATGTGGTCGCGGACGATCTCTGGCCGTTGCCGAAATACCGCGAGATACTCTTCCTGTACTGAACCCCAAACCTGCCGGAAACGGCAGCTCAACCCTGCGGACTTTGCACACATGTCAGACAATCTTCAGCACGAATGCGGTGTCGGCCTGATTTGTCTCAGAAAGAATCTGAAGTACTATGAGAACAAATACGGCTCGCCCTATTACGGCTATCAGAAACTGACCCTGCTGCTGGAAAAAC
Source organism: Oligosphaeraceae bacterium (assembly GCA_012515455.1). Classification (GTDB taxonomy): domain Bacteria; phylum Verrucomicrobiota; class Lentisphaeria; order Oligosphaerales; family Oligosphaeraceae; genus JAAZIZ01. The sequence continues at coordinate 6,580 of JAAYYJ010000083.1, read as the reverse complement.
AGCATAACCGCGGCCAGGACGGCGCCGGCATCGCCTGCCTGAGCCGCGGTGCCCAACCCGGAATCCCCTTCTTCCAACTGGAAAAATCCTGCTGTGAGCTGTCGCTCGCGGACCTGCTCGAACGCATCAACCGGCGCATCAGCGCCGCCCTGCCCCTGCAGGAGGCATTCCGCGACGAGCTGGCCATGAGCGAGAAGTTCCCTTTCTGCGGCGAGGTCTATCTCGGACACCTGCGTTACGGGACCTTCGGGAACCGGAGCCTGAATGCCTGCCATCCTCTGATCCGGGACCACTCCTGGCGCAATCACGCGCTGCTGCTGGCCGGGAACTTCAACCTGACCAACACCAAAGCGCTGTTCCAGAAGCTGATCAGCAGCGGACACCACCCCAAGAGCCTGCAGGACAGCGAAATTCTCCTGGCTCTGGTGGTGCATTATCTGGAACGGCAGCCCCTGACCGAGGCCGGCAGCAGCGACCTGGACCTGGGCGGAATCCTGCAGCGGGTGGCCAGCGAGTGTGACGGCGGCTTCCATCTCTGCGGGGTGCTGGGAAACGGTGAGGCCTTCGCCCTGCGTGACGCGGCTGGTATCCGCCCGGCATTCTACTACTTCGATGAGGAAGTCGTGGTCGCGGCCTCAGAACGGGCCACCATCCAGACCACTTTCAATCTGAAAACTGCAGAAGTGCATGAGCTGCCCCCGGGGCACGCCTTGACGGTATCCAGCAAAGGCATTGTAGCTCTGCAGCCCTGCTTGCCCGAACGGCCGGCCCGCAAATGCGTGTTCGAACGCATCTACTTCTCCCGCGGCAATGACGCTGATATCCACCGGGAACGGCGCGCCTTGGGGCAGGCCCTGGTGCCTGCCATCCTGAACCGCATTGAACATGATTACCGCAATACCGTCTTCTCATACATTCCCAATACCGCCCAGACCTGTTTCTTCGGACTGCTGGATGAGCTCTACCGGCAGGGCCATGGCAAGCACGTACGCTTCGCCCAGATCGCGGTCAAGGATGCGAAATTCCGCACCTTCATCAGCGATGCCGATCACCGCCGCGATCTCTTCCCCCATGTCTACGACGTAACCTACGGCATCATCCGACCCGGCAGCGACAACCTGGTGGTGCTTGATGACTCCATCGTCCGGGGAAACACCATGCGCAATGCCATCCTGCCCATTCTAGACCGCCTGGACCCCAAATTGATCGTGGTGGCTTCCAGCGCCCCGCCGGTCCGCTATCCGGACTGCTACGGCATCGACATGGCCAGCTTCCAGGAACTGATCGCTTTCGAAGCCCTGCAGTCGCTGCTCAAAAAAACTGGCCAGCAGTCCGCCCTGGACAAGGCAGTACGCCTGGCCGAAAAGGATTTGAGCAGGGGTGATGAAAATTGCAAAAACCGGGTCAAACCCCTCTACGCTTTGTTCAGCGACGAGGAACTGGCGCTGGAAATCTCCTGCCTGCTGCGACCACCGGACCTGCGGGCCCGCCTGGCAGTCGTCTACCAGAGCTGCCGGCAGTTGCGCAAATGCTGTCCCGGGCATACCGGGGACTGGTATTTCACTGGTGATTATCCGACCCCGGGCGGAAACCGGGTCGTCAACCAGGCACTGCTCAACTACGCCCACTCCATTGACCAACGACCGTATTGATTTCTCCGCCTGCTTCGACTCAACCCGTTTCTTCCGCCCGCAAGTGAGACGAATTATGACCAACAGACATTTCCTGGCCTTAGCCGATGGCGAGATTTTTTTCGCACAATCCTGTGGCGCCCCCGTCGACACCCTCGGCGAAGCAGTGTTCAACACCGGCATGACCGGGTACCAGGAAATCGTCAGCGATCCGTCCTACGCCGGGCAGATCGTGGCCCTCAGCACTGCTGAAGTCGGCAACTATGGCTGCAACCCGGACGACATGGAATCGCGCGGGCTGTTCCTGCGCGGACTGCTGGTCCAGAACTTGAACCCGCCTTCTAATTTCCAATCCCAGGAGACCCTGGCGGAACTGTTGCGCCGCTGCGGCGTACCGGCGTTGAGCAATCTGGACACCAGGAGGCTGGTTCTGCACCTGCGCGAGAACGGCACCAGCAAGGCCTTCCTGCACGCCAGTGCAGAGGACATCACTCCGGCGGAAGGAGTGGCCCGGGCCCGGGCCTGGGAAGGACTCGACCAGCAGGACTATGCCACTTTGGTCAGCGACCCGGAGGGAAAAATCTGGAACCGCGAGGGCGACTATAAAGTGATTGCGGTGGATTACGGCATCAAGTACAATATCCTCCGGATGCTCGCTGCCGCCGGCCTGCAGGTCGAGGTGGTTCCAGCCTGGACCAGCGCCGGGGAAATCCTATCCCGCCGCCCCGATGGCGTTTTCCTCTCCAACGGCCCGGCTGACCCCAGAGCGGTTAAGGGCGCTCTGGAACTGGCCCGGGGACTGCTGGGGAAGGTGCCGCTGATGGGCATCTGCCTGGGACATCAGATTCTCGGCCTGGCCGCCGGCGCAGAATGCTCCCGCCTGAAATTCGGGCACCATGGCTGCAATCACCCGGTCAAGAACCTGCTGCTCAACCGCATTGAAATCACCAGCCAGAACCATAATTACGCTCTGGGGGAAAATTCTCTGCCCGCCTGCCTGGAACTGACTCACCGCAACCTTAATGACCAGACGGTGGAGGGCATCCGACACCGCCGGGAGCCCATGTTCGCAGTCCAGTATCACCCTGAAGCCGGACCTGGGCCGCATGACTCGCAATATCTTTTTACCCAATTCACAGAACTGATGCACAGATAAGGGCTGCCGCAGGTCCGGAAGGAAAGAACATCGGTGTCGAAACATATTTTTATCACTGGCGGGGTCGTCTCCAGCTTAGGCAAAGGCATCACTGCGGCCAGCCTGGCGCTGCTGTTGAAGAGCCGCGGGTATCGGGTGGCCATGCAGAAGCTCGACCCGTATCTGAATGTCGACCCCGGCACCATGTCGCCATACCAGCACGGCGAGGTCTTTGTCACCGATGACGGCGCCGAGACGGACCTGGACTTGGGACACTACGAACGCTTCGCCGGAATTGCCTGCACCAAAGCCAGCAACTATACCGCCGGAAAAATCTACAGCAATGTCATCGCCCGGGAACGGCAGGGGGGATACCTGGGCAAAACCGTGCAGGTCATACCCCATATCACCGACGAAATCAAACAGGCCTTCGCCGCCGCCGCCAACGACCAGACTGACATCGTGATCAGCGAAATCGGCGGCACCGCCGGCGATATCGAGTCCATGCCGTTCCTGGAAGCCGCCCGGCAGTTCAAGCTCCAGGCCGGAGCCGGGAACGCAGTCTTCATCCATCTGACTCTGCTGCCCTATATCAAAGCCGCCGGTGAATTGAAAACCAAACCCAGCCAGCAGTCGGTCGGGATTCTGCGAAATATCGGCATCATCCCCGACCTCCTGGTCTGCCGCACCGAACTGCCCATGTCCCCCGAACACCGCCAGAAGCTCTCCCTGTTCTGCAATGTCCCGGAGGATATGGTCATCGAGGAACGCGATGTCCAGCATTCCATCTATGAAGTGCCCACCGCTCTGGCGGAACACGGCTTCGACCTCAAGGTCCTCTCGGTTTTGCACCTGCCGCCCCGGGAACTGAAGCTGGGACCCTGGGAGGACCTGCTCGAACGCGTGCTGAAACCACAACTGCAATGCCGCATCGCGGTGGTTGGCAAATATATGCACTGCCGCGATGCCTACAAGAGCATCTATGAGGCCTTAAGTCATGCCGGCATGGCCCACTGGTGCAAGGTGACCATCGACAGCATCGAAGCGGAAGAACTGGAAACTTCCTGCGAGCGGCTGCAATCTGTGGATGGGATCCTCGTCCCCGGTGGATTCGGCAATCGCGGCATCGCCGGCAAACTGGCCGCCTGCCGCTATGCCCGGGAGAACGACATCCCACTGCTGGGAATCTGCCTGGGATTGCAGTGCGTGGTCATTGAATTCGCCCGTAATGTCCTGGGCTGGCAGGATGCTGACAGCACCGAATTCAACCCCGGCAGCACCCACCCGGTCATCGACCTCCTGCCGGAACAGCGCGGCATTACTGAGCTGGGCGGCAGCATGCGCCTGGGAGGATGCCCCTGCCGGCTCATTCCCGGAAGCAAAGCCGCACAAGCATATTCCTGCCTGGAAATCTCCGAACGCCACCGCCATCGCTACGAATTCAACAATCAGTTCCGAGAGGCACTCAGCTCGGCCGGGCTGCAGATCAGCGGCAGCAGCCCCAATGGAGAGCTGGTCGAGGTGGTTGAGTTGGGCAAGCTGCGCTTCTACGTCGCCTGCCAGTTCCACCCCGAATTCAAGTCCCGGCCAACCAATCCGCATCCCTTGTTCGCAGCCTTGGTCCGCAGCTGCCTGCAAGCCCGGAAGAATACCTCAACCGCAGACAGCAACAACCCCGCCACCGTCTGAATCAGGATCACTGCCATGCCCAAACGCACCGACCTCAAAAAAATCCTGCTGATTGGCTCCGGTCCGATTGTCATCGGCCAGGGCTGCGAGTTCGACTACTCCGGCGCCCAAGCCTGCAAGGTTTTGAAAAAAGAGGGCTTCGAGCTGGTGCTGGTCAACAGCAACCCGGCTACCATCATGACCGACCCCGAATTCGCGGACCGCACCTACATTGAGCCGCTCACCCTCGACTGCCTGCACGAGATCATCCGCCGGGAACGCCCGGATGCACTGCTGCCCACCCTGGGCGGTCAGACCGCCCTCAACCTGGCCATGGAACTGGAGGAGGCAAAACTGCTCAAACGTTACCAGGTGGAGTTGATCGGGGCCTCCGCTGAGGCTATCCGCCGGGCCGAGGACCGGCACGAATTCAAGAAAGCGATGCAGCAACTCGGCCTGGAACTGCCCCGCTCCGGCTCCGCCCATTCCCTCGAGGAGGCCCGGGCGGTCGCCCAGAGCATCGGCAGCTGGCCGCTGATCATCCGCCCTGGCTTTACCCTGGGCGGCACTGGCGGGGGAATCGCCCGCGACCCCGAAGAATTCACCCGCATTGTCGCCCGCGGTCTGGCCGCCAGCCGAACCTCCGAAGTGCTGATCGAAGAATCACTGCTGGGCTGGAAGGAATTTGAGCTTGAGGTCATCCGGGACCACCGGGGATCCTCTGTAATCGTCTGCTCGATTGAGAACCTGGACCCGATGGGCGTGCATACCGGCGACTCCATCACCGTGGCTCCGGCACAGACCCTCAGCGACCGCCAATACCAGTCCATGCGCGACGACAGCCTCCGGGTGATGGAGGCCATCGGGGTGAGCACTGGCGGCTCGAATGTCCAATGGGCGATCAACCCGGAAGACGGCCGGCGCATCATCATCGAGATGAACCCCCGCGTCTCGCGTTCCAGCGCCCTGGCCTCAAAAGCGACCGGCTTTCCCATCGCCAAGATCGCCGCCCTGCTGGCAGTCGGATACACCCTGGATGAACTCCAGAATGACATCACTGCCTCCACCCCCGCCTGCTTCGAACCCGCACTCGATTACGTGGTCACGAAAATCCCCCGCTTCACCTTCGAAAAATTCCTGGCCGCGGATTCCACCCTCGGCACCCAGATGAAATCCGTGGGCGAGGCAATGGCCATCGGACGCAATTTCCAACAGTCCCTGCAAAAAGCCCTGCGCTCCCTGGAAATCGGCCGCGCGGGCTTCGGCGCCGATGGCAAGGACCAGAAATACGAAAACTGGGACGACGATACCCTGGCCGCGGAAATCTCCCGCCCGAATGCTGAACGCATCTTCGCCCTCCGCGCCGCCTACAAACGCCAGTGGAGCGTGGAAAAAATCCACTCTCTCTGCCAAATCGACCGCTTTTTCCTGCGCAAACTCCAAGAGCTGGTGCAGTTCGAAGACACCATTTCCCCTGAACCTGAGAAAATCCGGCAGGCCAAGATTCTGGGCTACTCGGACCGGCAACTGGCCTTCCTGCTGCACCGCCAGGAACAGGAAATCCGCGCTCTGCGGCAGCAGCTCGGTATCCGCCCGGTATACGGCACGGTCGATACCTGCGCCGGCGAATTCACCGCTCCGACACCGTATTATTATTCCACCTATGCCGAATATGACGAACCGGTGCGCTCCTCCGGCAAGAAGCAAAAAATCATGATCCTGGGCGGCGGCCCGAACCGCATCGGCCAGGGCATTGAATTTGACTACTGCTGCGTCCATGCCGCCTACGCCTTGCGCGAGGCCGGCTACGAGACCATCATGGTCAACAGCAACCCCGAAACCGTCTCCACCGACTACGATACCAGCGACCGACTGTACTTCGAACCGCTGACCCTGGAAGATGTCCTTAATATCTATGAACGGGAACAATGCCTGGGCATTATCGTTCAGCTCGGCGGACAGACCCCCCTGAATCTGGCCCAGGGACTGCTGGCCAGCGGCGCCAACATCCTCGGCACCAGCCCCGCTGACATCAATGCCGCCGAAGACCGCGATTTCTTCCAGCGCCTAGCCCATCTTTCTCACTTTGGATCCTTTTTGACCAGAAACAGGCACAACAAATTTTTCACATCTCCTGTTATGGGGT
>JAAYYJ010000559.1 GCA_012515455.1 Oligosphaeraceae bacterium | reverse complement strand
TGGTAGTGCGGCGTCGTCGAGATGACGGCCAGCGTGTGTCCGCGGGACTCCAGTTCGGCCGCCAGCCCGGCCATCAACTGCGCCGTCGAGACGTTGTCGGGACTGAAGATCAGCGAGAGGATCAGGACGTTCGCCATCTAGGCCTCTCTCCAGACGACGCGCCGGACGTAGGGAATGTAGCTGAGCAGGATGCAGAGCACCTTGTCCGAGACGTTGTCGACATCGTAGTCGGCGACGAGTCTCCGCCGGGGCGCGTGCGGCGCCATGATCTGCGCGAGCGCCGCCTGCACGACGGGCCAGTCGAGTCCGGTCATGATCACCGTCCCCTCCTCCATCCCCTCCGGCCGCTCGTGCGCCTCGCGGATGTTGAGCGCGCGCAGATTGAGGATCGAGGCCTCCTCGGTCACGGTGCCGCTGTCGGACAGCACGACCTGCGCCGCACGCTGCAGCGCCAGGTAGTCGGAGAGCCCGAACGGCTTGTGGAACTGCACCTGCGGCGCGAAGGGGATCCCCGACGATTCCATGCGCTTGCGCGTGCGGGGATGGGTGGTCACGATGACCGGCCAACCATGGGTCTCGGCCAGGCCGTTCAGCACCTTCCCCAGCTTCTCGAACCGCCCGGGCAAATCGATGTTCTCCTCGCGGTGGGCGCTGACGAGGAAGTAGGGATGGACATCCCCCGGTTTTGCGGCGTCGGCCAGGCCCAACGTCTGAAGAATCGCGGAGCGTTCGGCCTTCGGCAGGATCCGCGTCAGGACCTCCTTCATGGGACTGCCGGTCTTGATGACGCGGTCCGGCGGCAACCCCTCGCGCAGCAGGTAATCCCGGGCAATCGAACTGTAGGGCAGGTTGATGTCGGCCAGGTGGTCGATGATCCGCCGGTTGATCTCCTCCGGCACGCGCTGGTCGAAGCAGCGGTTGCCGGCCTCCATGTGGAAGACGGGAATCTTGCGGCGCTTGGCGGGATAGGCGGCCAGGCAGCTGTTGGTGTCGCCCAGCACCAGCAGGGCATTGGGACACACTGACGACATCAGCGCGTCGGCCCGCGCGAGGATGTTGCCGATCGTCTCACAAGCGCTCTGGCCGGCGGCCTCGAGGAAATAGTCGGGCTTGCGCAGTTCCAGATCGTCGAAGAAGATCTGGTTCAGTTCGTAGTCGTAGTTCTGGCCCGTATGGACCAGGATATGCTCGACGGCCGGCGCGGCATCGAGCGCGCGGATCACGCAGGAGAGGCGGATGATCTCCGGCCGCGTGCCGACGATCGTCATGATTTTGAACGTGTTCATGTCATACCTTCTCGAAGATCGTATCCGGAACCGCGGGATCGAACGGCTCGTTCGCCCACATCACCGTCACCATCTCCGTGTCGCCCAGATTCTCGATGTTGTGCGTGTACCCCGGGGGAATGTCGATCACTTCCAGCTTCTCCCCGCTGACGAAATACTCCAGAATCTTCTCTTCTCCGCGCCTCTGCGTCTCTGCGTTATCCTCTTCTCTGCGTCTCTGCGTCTCTGCGTTATCTTCCCCTTCTTCTCTGCGTCTCTGCGTCTCTGCGTTATCTTCCCCTTCTTCTCTGCGTCTCTGCGTCTCTGCGTTATCTTCCCCTCCGCGCAGCATCCCCCCATCCACTTTCCGGAACCGGATCACCCCGCGCCCGCTGACCACCAGGAACTTTTCCACCTTCGTATGGTGCCAGTGGTTGCCCTTCACGATGCCTGGCCGGGAGATGTTGACCGAGACCTGACCCCGTTCCGGCGTCCGGATGAACTCGGTGAAACTGCCCCGCGCATCCACGTTCATCTTCAGCGGATAGCCGAACTGGTCTTCC
>JAAYYJ010000009.1 GCA_012515455.1 Oligosphaeraceae bacterium | reverse complement strand
TGGCCGTGGTATGCGCCGGCCATAAACGGGTTGTCTTCCGGCTGATTGGCAAAGATGACCAGCTTGGCGCAGGCGAAGCCATCGTTGGCCCGGCTGGCCTCGGCCATCCGCAGGAGAATCCGCCCCAGTTCCCCCACCGCCCGCATATTGATGCCGGCACGGCTGCTGGCGACATTGACCGAAGAACAGACCTTCGCGGTGGCCAGCATCGCTTCAGGCAGGGACTGCATCAGGATTTCGTCCGCTTCACTGCAGCCTTTCTGCACCTGGGCGCTGTAGCCGCCGACAAAATCCACCCCGACCGAACGCGCAGCCTGGTCCAGGGCTTTGGCCAGGGCCACATAAGCCGCAGGTTCATGTCCGGCGGCCAGGTCGGCGGCGGGACTGACCGCGAGGCGCTTGTTCACAATCGGGATGCCGTATTTGCCGGAGACGCTGTTGCAGGTCTCAACCAGCTCCCCGGCACAGCGTTCGATCTTGGAAATGACCTTCCGGCACAGCACTGCGGGGTCCTGGTGGCGGCAGTCCATCAGGTTAATGCCCAGGGTGACGGTCCGGACGTCGAGATTCTCCTTGTTGATCATGCTCACAGTGTGGATGATTTGGTCGAAACGCATCATGATGCTGTCCTAGCGGTGGTTGGGTGCGGGTTACCAGCGGTTGATAAGTGTCCAGTACTGTTCGGCCAGCTGACCGATTTCCGGCAGAATCAGGTCCGGGGTGATCTCGCCCAGATCAGGCTGGGGCTGCCCGTTGAGCACCAGTATGGAGCGCATGGCGAAATTCCGGGCGAAGCGCATATCGGTGTTGACGCGGTCTCCGACCATGATGATTTCCTCGCGTCGGACCTGGAAGCGCTGTTCCAGCAGTTCGACCAGCCAGCGGTGCGGTTTTCCGGCGATGGCCTGGATGATGGTTCCGGGTCGGGCGGCCTTGAAGTACTCGAGCAGCATCCCGGCGTCGGGCAGGTCACCGGGGCAGACCGGGTCCGGATGGGAGGCCACGATCGGGATTCCGGCCAGCACCAGCCGGGTGGCTTCAGTCAGTTTGCGGTAAGTCAGTTCGGTATCGAAGCCGATCAACAGCGCCTTGGCCTGCGAATAGCTGTGGATGAAGCCCTGACTGGCCAGAAAGTGGCGGAATTTCCTGGTCCCCAGGACGTATATTTCCGGTCCCAGCCCCAGACCATGCAGCATCAGGCAACTCGCTTCGCAGCTGGTTACCACGTTGTGCTGCCGGAGCTTCAGGCCGAGACCTTTGAGCTTGCGGTAATAATCTCTGGGGCCGATGGTGCTGTTGTTGGTCAGAAAACCGTACTGGAAATCCGAATGGCTGAGCTTCTCAATCAGTTCGGTCACGCCGGGGAACAGCTGTCCGTTCAGGTAAAGAGTGCCATCCAGATCAAATAATATCAGCTTCGGGCGGGGCATGTGCATCCAACATTCTGAGGTGGTGGGAAAGGGCGCTGCGGCAGCATCAAACCGGCGTCGCTGGCGGGTTGTCATCGTCGACCGTGAATGGCTGCAGATTCCAGATGCGACTGGCGTATTCTCTGATGGTGCGGTCGGAGGAGAATTTCCCCGCGCTGGCGGTGTTCAACACCGCCTTGCGGGTCCATTCCTGGGGTTGTTGATAAAGCTGTGCGACCTGTTCCTGAGTATCGATATAACTGCGCAGGTCGGCCAGAACCATGAAGTGGTCGCCGTATTCCAGCAAGGACCGTACGATGGGCAGGAATGTATCCGGTGCCAGGGGGCAGAAGAGGTTGTTCCGGATGCAGTCGATGGCATCCTGGATTTCGGCATCGCTGTGGTAGATATCCCAAGGTGAGTATGAACTCCGGCGGGCCTGTACTTCTTCTGTAGTCATGCCGAAGAGGAAGAAATTCTCAGGGCCGACTTCCTGGCGGATTTCCACATTCGCACCATCGAGAGTGCCGATGGTCAACGCACCGTTCAGCATCAGTTTCATGTTGCCGGTACCGGAGGCCTCCTTGCCGGCCAGAGAAATCTGCTCACTCAGGTCCGCGGCGGGGATGATTTTTTCGGCCAGGGAGACACGGTAATCGGGCAGGAAGACCACCCGCAGGGACTTGCTGCTGACCGGGTCGCTGTTGACCACTTTGGCCACCCCGTAAATAAGCTGGATGATCGATTTGGCAATCAGGTAGCCCGAGGCGGCTTTGGCGGCAAAAATAAAAGTCCGGGGTTGGACCGTCAAGCCCGGGTTGTGGACCAGCCGGCGGTAAATGATGATGATATAGAGCAGGAACAGCAGCTGCCGCTTGTATTCGTGCAGGCGTTTGATCTGCACATCGAACAGCGACTCCGGATCGACGCGGAGATGCTGGGTCCGTTGAATGAACTCCGCCAGATGGCGTTTGTTCTGGTCCTTGATCTGCCGGTAAGCAGTCAGGAAATCCTGGTCGTCCGCCAGGGGCTTGAGCCGCTGCAGTTCGTCCAGGGCGGTGATCCAGCCCGTGCCGATGCGCTCGCTGATCAAACGGGCCAGGCCGGGATTGGCCTGCAGCAGCCAGCGACGCTGAGTAATGCCATTGGTCATATTCAGAATCTTGTCCGGCCAGAGTTCGTGGAAATCACGGAACAGGCCGCTTTTCAGGATGCCGGTGTGGATTTCCGCCACCCCGTTCACCGCCTTGGCGCCGACTACAGCCAGGTTGGCCATCCTGATCATCTGGGGATGGGCGTCATCGATGATGCTCATCCGCTTGATCCGCTCGTGGTCGTTGGGGAAGCGCTTGCTGACTTCGCGCAAAAAACGGCTGTTGATTTCGTAGATGATCTGGGTGTGCCGGGGCAGCAGTCTCTGGAACATCTCGATTTTCCAGCTCTCCAGGGCCTCCGGCAGGACCGTGTGGTTGGTATAGCCGGTGCAGGCCCGGGTGATGGCCCAGGCGTCCTCCCAATTCAGGTTCTTAGTGTCGACCAGCAGGCGCATGAGTTCAGGGATAACCAGCGAGGGATGGGTGTCGTTGAGTTGAATGAAGACCTTGTCCGGCAGAACGTAGATATCCTGGTATTCGGATTCAAAACGGCGCAGGATATCCGAGAGGGTGCAGGCGACAAAGAAATACTGCTGGCGCAGGCGCAGCTCCCGTCCCTGGTCAAAGCTGTCATTGGGATACAGAGCCTTGGTCAGGGTCTCGGCCGTGACCTTCTTGCCCACCGCCTCCATATACCCGCCTTGGTTGAAAGTCTGGAAATCAAATTCGACGCTGGCCCGGGCCGACCAGAGGCGCAGGGTATTGACCGTCTGGCCGCCGTAACCGACCACCGCGATGTCATAAGGCACACAGGCGACATGCTCAGCGGGGATCCAGCGCCAGATGGTCCGGCCATTGTTCTCAGTAGGAGTGGAGATGCCGCCGAAACCGATGGTAGTGGTATACGCCGGGCGCTTATGCTCCCAGGGATATCCTTCCCGCCGCCAGGCATCCGGTTCTTCCACCTGCTGGCCATTGACGATTTTCTGCCGGAAGATGCCGTAGTCGTAGCGCAGTCCGTATCCCTGGCAGGGCAGTCCGAGGGTGGCCATGGAGTCCAGGAAGCAAGCAGCCAGCCGGCCCAGGCCGCCATTCCCGAGGCCGGGGTCGGCTTCGATCTCCTTGAGCTCCTCCCAGCTGATATTCTGTTCCTGCAGCACCTGCTGGCAAACTTCGGCGATATGCAGATTCATGGCGTTGTTGTCCAGCAGGCGTCCGATCAGGAATTCCATGGACAGATAGTAAACGCGTCTGATGCCGGCCTGGTGGGCGGCGTCCTGGGTTTTGATCCAACGGTCCATGAGGCGGTCGCGGACGGCCAGTGAGAAGCTCAGATATTTCTCCTGATCGGTCTGCCGCTGGTTGCTGGCGGCCAGGGTATAGCGCAGATGGCGGAAAAAATCCTCCCGCAAGGCCGTAGCGGGGTCGTCCGGTTTAGCGGCGAACCAGTCTTGGAAGTTATTCTTTTCGGATGGCATGGGTGGTACTGATTTATGCTCTTGGCGGTTCTGCTGCTTTATGCGAACAGCGGGTCGAGTTTATGAGGCAGCACAGGCATTGCCTGACGCAATTCGATGGATTTGATGGCCAGCAAGGCGAGGTATACCGCGGTCCAGCCGGCTAATTCGTCGCAGGGCGAAGGCTGGTTGTGGAGGATTGAGTCCACGAAGGTGTCGAGCATCTGGCGGTGACCCTTGTCGACCACCAGCGGCTGGCTCGCGCTTTTGAGATTCCGGCAACCCTCGCGCTGGGCCGCGGCCTTGGCCAGATAGCCGTCCCAGCCGCCGGCGCCACCGACCTCCGGATAGCCGTCAAATTGCAGCGGGAAGACCTGCGCGGCCGCTCCGGGAATGCCATAATAGCGGTTCTCCACGAAAAAATTATTGCAGAACAGGGCAGCGTTGCTGGTGACCTGATACGCTTCCTTGGGATAATCGAAAGAACCGCAGCAGCTGAAAATGATAGTCGCGCTGTCACCGGAGGCAAACTTCAGATTGATGCCGTGACTGAGCCGGGGCGAGCCCCAGGCGAGGATTTCGCAGGGTTTTTGCGGTGCGAAGAACCAGCAGGCCAGGTCGAGCCAGTGGGTGGTCTCGCCCAGGATTTCCCCGCCGCCGTGGAAGGGGTCCAGGTGTATGGGGCGATACGAGCTGCTCTCGTCCTGGATGTTCATCAGAAAGTGGGTCAGCTTCTCTTCCGCCAGCTGTGGACGCTCCTGTTCGATAAAGCGCCAAGGCTGATGGCGGGGCTGCCGGCATTGTTCCTGCCAGGCGAGCTTGAGTGCCTGCATCGAGGGGGCCATCCGGCGGTTCATGTCCACGCAAAAATGAATGCCGTTGCGTCGTACCGCCCGGATGATGGACATCGCCTCGGTCTCTTCCAGGGCCATCGGCTTTTCACAGAAGATATGCTTGCCCTTTTCGGCCGCTGCGGCAATAATCGGCCAGTGCGCGTCATGGCTGGTGCTGATCTTCAGCAAATCCACCTCGGGGTCATTGACCAGGGCCATGAAATCGGTGCTGATTGCCGGAATGGAGAATTTTTCTGCGGTGGCTCGGGCCCGGTCTTCGGAGACATCACAGCAATATTTGCAGAAGCAATGCGGGTTCGCGTTCAGATTCAGGAAATCCTGGGTCCAGGAGAATGCTCCGCAACCGATGACTCCGGCTACCAGTTTACCATCACGCATCTTAATTCCCTCGGTTGTGGCGCCAGTCCCGGGGCTTGGTTGGGCGGGCGGCCGGTTGTTCCTGACACTTACAAAGACAGTAAAAATTGTTCCGCCGCGACCAGCAATTCCTTCAGGTGCGCTGCACTTTGGGCACTCTCAGCATAGATTTTGCTGATGTTTTCGGTCCCCGAGGGCCGGATGGCGAACCATCCGGCGCCAGTAATGACTTTCAAGCCTCCGATGGCGGCCTGGTTACCGGGGGCAGTCACCTGCTTAGCCAGAATGGGCCGGCCGGCGATCTCCTGGACGGTGATGGCCTCAGGGCTGAGCGCACTCAGGGCCTGCTTCTGCTCCACTCCGCAGGGGCGGTCCTGGCGCGCATACCAGCGCCGGCCGTGTCTTTCTTCCAGGGTGCGGTAGGCCAGGCCGGGGTCCCGGCCGGTGACCGCAGTAATTTCGGCGGCCAGCAATGACATGATGAAGCCGTCCTTGTCAGTGGTCCAGGTCCTGCCGTCCCGGCGCAGGAAACTCGCCCCGGCGCTTTCTTCGCCGGCGAATCCGAGCGTCCCAGCGGCCAGTCCCGGCACGAACCACTTGAAGCCGACCGGGACTTCCAGCAGAGGCCGCGGCAGAGCCGCCGCGACTGCATCCAGCATCGTGCTGCTGACAATGGTCTTGCCAATGGCCAGAGACCCGGGCCAAGACCGGCGGCGGGTAAATAAATAATCGACCGCCACGGCCAGAAAATGGTTCGGATTCAGCAACCCCTGACTGGGAGTCACGATCCCATGACGATCAAAATCCGGGTCGTTGCCAAAAGCGATGTCGTAGGAATGCTTGAGCTTTACCAGCCCCCCCATGGCCTGAGGCGAAGAACAATCCATGCGGACCTTGCCGTTGTGGTCAAGAGGCATAAAACTGAAAGCCGGGTCGTATTCCCCGTGCAGCAAAGTCAGGTCCAGGCCGTAATGCTCGGCCAGCGGCAGCCAGTATCCCAGTCCTGAACCGCCCAGAGCATCCGCGCCGAGGCGAAGCCCGGAGGAACGGATGGCCTCCATATCGATTACATTCTCCAGATCAGCAATATACGGCGTACGGTAATCGTATTCCTGGATCAGACTGGAACACCGGGCCCGGGCCAGATTCAGGCGCTTGACCTCCCGGTTGCGACCGGCCAGGATGCGGTTGGCCTCAGCGGCAATCCAGGCGCTGACCTCGGGGCCGGCCGGGCCGCCATGCGGGCAATTGTACTTGATGCCGCCGTCAGCAGGAGGATTGTGCGAGGGCGTGAGCAACACACCGTCAGCCAGTCCGCGGCTGGGGTTGCGGTTATAGCCGATCAGGGCATGCGAGAGCACCGGCGTGGGGGTGAATTCACCGCCCTGGGCGATGTAAGTGGGGACGGCATTGGCGGCCAGGACCTCGATGGCGCTGCTGTGGGCCGCCTCCGACAGCGCATGGGTGTCCTGACCGAGGAAAAGCGGGCCGCCGATGTCGTGGCCACGGCGGTAATTGCAGATCGCCTGGATGATGGCCAGGACATGTGCCTCATTGAAGCTCAGCTCCAGGGCCGAGCCGCGATGTCCGGAAGTCCCGAACGCGACTCTCTGCCGCGGCTCACGCGGATCAGGCTGTCCCAGATAATACTGGGATATCAGGCGGGGAATATTGCATAGCATCCCCTTGGGGATACTTCTGCCTGCCAACTCGTGCAGCATATCTGTGACTCCAACAAAGGCCTTAAAAGCCTATAATATAATGCTTTTTGCCGAAAAGGCACGGCCCGGACACACATTAGCTCGCGGTGCCGGTGCAGCTGCCGGGCCGACACCGCGAAGGAATCATGGGCAGAACGTTTTTTTTACGCGCTGCAGCTCGGTTTCGATTTCCTGATCGAGCTCGCCGATAATTTCCTGCACCGACTGGATTTTGTTGACTAGCCCGACTGACTGCCCGGACATGATCGAGCCGTTTTCGATATCACCATCCTGTACTGCCCGGCGCAGTGCGCCGACCCAGAAATGCTCGACCTGCGCCTGAGCGTCCTTGAGACTGATCTGCCCCTGGTTCAGCAGGCCGATCAGATCGTACTGCAATTGACCGAAGCGCCGCAGCCCTTCATTTTTCAGTGCCCGCACGGAGACCACCGGCAGGCGGGGATCGAACTGGCTGGTGGAGACTGCGTCACGGGCATCCGCCCGCAGCATCGCGTCCTTGAAAGCCGGGTGGGCGCAGCTCTCCTTGGAGACCGCGAAGCGGGTGCCCATCTGGATTCCCGCCGCGCCCATCAGCAGCAGATGCGCGCTCATCTTGCCGGTGGCGATGCCGCCGGCGACGAAAAGCGGAATGGCATCGAAATGAAAGAGCACCTGCTGGAGCAGTACCGTCAGGCTGACATGGCCGATATGGCCGCCGGACTCGGTGCCTTCCAGAATCAAGGCATCGGCGCCATAACGGTACATGCGTTTGGCAATCGATTCGGTGGAAGCGAAGCAGATCACCTTGGCACCGGTTTCTTTGATCATGGCCATTTCGGTGTCTTTGGGGAAATTGCCGGCGAAGATGACCACCGCGACCGGGTTGTCCCGCAGCATCTTGATCTGGTCCTGGTATGCCGGAGCGATGGTGATGAGATTGACGCCGAAGGGCTGTTTGGTGAGCTGGCGGGTCTGCTCAATTGCGGCCGCCAGCTGGTCCGGGGGGAGGTTCCCTCCTGCCAGACTGGCGAAACCGCCGGCATTGCAGACCGCGGCCACCAGGCCGGGCTCGCTGATCCAGGTCATGGCACCGCACAGGAACGGATACCGACAACCCAGAAATTGATTGCCGCGCTGATAAAACTGCTCTGTTAATTTTGTCATCTTGTGCATCACTTGTGGTTGGGGGTGGTTTGTGCTGGCGAGACTGCGAGCGGCTGGGGCTGGTGCAGCTCACCCAGGATGGCCAGGGTGGCCTCCAAGACCAGATCCTGAGTCTTGCCTGGTGCAGGATCGGGCTGGTTTTGATCATCAGCGGCGCCCCGAAGCTTGCGGGCCTGCCGGCGCTGGGCATGGAACTTGCGGAACATCTCGCCGGCGGCTTTCTCCTGCTTGATGTATTCCCTGCGGGCAGTAATATTCAGAGGAATTTGCTTCTGCTCCCGCAGTTTGCCGAAAAACGCCAGGTCCTGCAGATATTCCTGGAAGTCCTTCGACTCGGCCAGATATTTTGCAGCAAACTGCTTCCAGGCGGGCAGTTGCGCGACCAGTGCCGGGTCGGTACTGAAGCGGGTCGGGGAGATTACATCCCAGGGCATCACGTGGGGCAGGCGTTCTTCGCCCACTTCCATGTAATCACTGAAAGCCGGGAAGATGATGTCAGGAGTAACGCCGCGAACCTGGGTGGAACTGCCGTTGATGCGGTAGAACTTGCCGATGGTAATCTTCAAGGATCCGGTCGGAGCGCGGTTCAGAATGGTGGCCGCGCCTTGAATTTGCGGGTCGCGGTCCAGATCGTACAAGGTCTGCACAGTGCCTTTGCCATGAGTCGATTTGTCACCCAAAACCAGGGCCCGCCCGCAGTCCTGCAGGCAGGCCGCCACAATTTCCGAAGCAGAGGCGCTGAATTTGTCCACCAACACTACCAGGGGGCCGCGGTAAATCGCCTCGGGCAGAGGATCGCGCATTTTTTCAATCTGGCCGCGGTAATAGCGCACCTGCACCACCGGGCCGCCCTGCAGGAACAGTCCGGCCAGATCGACGGCTTCCTGCAGGCTGCCGCCGCCGTTGCCGCGCAAGTCCAGCACCACTGCGTCGAGGGGGCCCTGCTCTTGGGCCTGCTGCAGGAGTTTCTGTACATCCCGGGCCGAGCTGGTGAAGTCCTCTTTTTGGTTGAACTTGCCGTTGAAATCGCTGTAGAAGGTCGGCAGGTAGATTATCTGCACCCTGGCCTTGCGGCCGTGCGGGGTACTGATTTCCCGGCATTCAGACTGTGCTTCCTGGTCGGTCAATTTAATTTCGTCCCGGGTGAGGCTGATCACCTGGGTGGTGGAACTGCCCTCGGGCAGTATGGTCAAATGCACGACAGTGCCTTTGGGACCGCGGATTTTGCTGACGACCTGCTGCAGGGGCATGTCCAGGATATCCACCGGCTCCTCGCCATCCTGGGCCACTGCGGTGATGCGGTCGCCGCTCTTCAGCAGACCGCTTTTCTCCGCTGGACCGCCGGGGATGATATGGGCGACTTGGGTATATGCGCCGGCGGTGGTCAGTGAGGCGCCAATACCCTGCAGGGAGAGGCTCATATCGATATCAAAATCCTCTTTGGTGCTGGGGGCCATATAAGTCGAATGCGGGTCGAACAGCTGAGCAAAAGAGCTGGTGAACATTTCCACGATTTGAATCGGTTCGAGTTCCAGGCGGCGTTTATAAGCCCGGGCGTAATTCTTTTTCTGCCGCAGAATAATGGGCTCTTCCGCCCGGGCGGTTCCCGACGCGGTCGGCTGACCGTTGCGGGCAGCAGCGGCGGCGGCGGCCGGCTCAGCGGCAGCGGCGGCAGGCTCAGCAGCGGCAGTGGCCGGCTCAGCAACGGCGGCGGCGGCAGGCTCAGCGGCGGTGGGGGTGGCCTGCTCCGCCTCTTCTGCGAGGCGGATTTGTTCCAGCAGCAGCAAGTTTTTCACTTGTTTGCGCCAGTGATCCTGTAGTTCCTCGCGGCTTTTGGCCCACTGCCGGCTGTCGGTGGAAAAGATGATATATTCCTCGGTTGTGAAATCATGCGGCTGTTCCAGGCAGGCGATGGAGAAGACTGCCCATTCGTGTACCCGTTCCAGAAAACGCTGGTAGACCGTGAAGGCGAACTCCAGGTTCGCGGTGCGGGTGCGGCGGTCCCAGAGCACTGTTTCATAGCTTTTGAACTCCTCCAAGTCAGACGCCAGGAAAAACGTCCGGTCAAAATCCAGGAAGCGGAAATAATTGGCGTACCATTGGGCCGAAAGTTCCGGAGTCATCTGCAGCTTCTGGTAGTGGTTGTTCAAAAGCACTTCCACAACCCGCTTGGCAATCAATTTCTCCCGCAGGGTCGGACGCTGCAACACCGCTTCCAGGGACAGCATCTGCTCCACGTTGTCCGAGAGCTGCTCGGCCGGAAACAACGGCTGAGCAAGCCCAGATAGCAGGAAGGTAAGCAACAGAAGGCGGGGGAAGGATGTATTCTTGAACATAGATAATTTGCTCTTTGCCGCTGCTGCCGGAGGGCCGCAGCTGATTCTCAGGGACCGCTCAGGAGGAAAAACGCCCCGGAGCCACAAACCGCAACGACCGCAACTCCTGCTGGAGGAAATCCTGCAGGATGTCCTTGATTTTAATTTTCTGCTGCCGCTCCAGTACGAAGCGCCAAGTCGGGTTGCTGACCTCAATGATCAGGGTGCCGTTCTGGAGAGACAGCGGCCGGCTTTGGCGGGCATTCATCTCCCCCAGCAGCTGGGGCCAGGCTTCGCGCAGCCGTTCCAGCCAGTAGATGTCCTGGCGGGGAAATTTCGCCATCATCTGCTCAACCAAGCTGGACACCTGCTGGGGGGGCGGGCGCAGGGAGGCGATGACGTCATGGGTGCGCTCGGGGCCGAGCCAGTCAGCCAGGGCCAGTTCCCGGCGTGCCTCACGCGGGCTGGGGCCGCGGTATTCACCGGTGTATCGCCCCCGGTCCTGGCGGCTCAGCCAGTCCGGCAAAGAATCTGATTTTTTCGCGTCCGCCATTTCCAAAATGCTGTTCGAGCATTATCTTATGCAGGTTGTACGACACCGTGCATAACATAATGCCATTTTCATTAACATCCATAAAAGGGCTGGAAAATGGACCGCATTGGCGTTAATTTACTCTCCGTTCTGGATCAAATCAGCCAAGCCTGCAGGCGTTCCGGCCGTCCCGTCGAGGCGGTTAAGCTGCTGGCAGTGAGCAAGACTTTCCCGCTCGAATGCGTGCTGCAGGCGCACGCCGCCGGACAGCTGCTCTTCGGCGAAAACCGGGTGCAGGAGCTGGCGGCGAAGGCCCCTCAGGCGCCGGCGGATTGCCAATGGCATTTAATTGGACACCTGCAGAGTAATAAAGTTCGGGCAGCACTGCAGTATGCCGCCTGCATCCAGGCGGTGGACTCTCTGGCGCTGCTGCGCCGGATCAATGACCTTGCCACAGAGCTGCAATGCCGACCGACGATTCTGCTGGAGGTGAATATCTCCGGGGAGGCCAGCAAATTCGGGCTGTCTCCCGAAGCGGTCGAAGAGGTGGTTCTGGCGGCCCGGGACGGTCAGGCCCGCTGCCAGGGCTTGATGACGGTCGCGCCCCTGGCGGCCGCACCGGCCGAACTGGGGAAAATCTTCGCCGGATTGCGGCAGCTGCGGGACAAAGTGTCCGCTTACACCGGCTGCCCGCTGCCGGAATTGTCCATGGGCATGTCCGGGGAATTCCCCCTCGCCATTGCCGAGGGAGCCACCATCGTGCGCATCGGTTCGGCCATCTTCGGCAACCGCTAAAGTCCATCCACAGCCACAGCCCAGAGCCTGATCTATGACCGACCCGGTATTTTTTTCCCTCGGACCGCTGAGTGTCCGCTGGTATGGCGTCTGCGCCGCTGCAGGCATGCTGGTCTTTTACTATCTGCAGACATTGCGGGCCAAACGCTACGGCTGCACTGGCGAGATGGTCTCGGACCTGACTTTCACCTGCATGCTGGCCGGAATCATCGGCGCACGCCTGGCCTATATCCTGCGCTTCTGGTCCTCGGAATTCGCGGGGCGGGGTTTTTTTGAGGGGTTCAAGGTCTGGCAGGGGGGGCTGGTCTTCCAGGGCGGATTCATCGCTGCGGCGCTGGCGGCCATCGTGCTGTGCCGGGTCCGGAAATGGCCCCTGGCGAAAATTGCCGACCTGGTCAGTCCGGCTTTGCCGGCCGGGCACGCGGTAGCTCGGATCGGCTGTCTCCTGAACGGCTGCTGTTTTGGCTTCCCCTACCAGGGGCCGCTGGCAGTGGTCTACCCCAGCGCCGGAAATTCGGTGCTGGCGATCCAAAAACAGCAGGGGGTAATCCCGCTGGAGGCGACCGCCTGTGCCCCGACTTTCCCGATTGCCGGCCTGGAGTCTTTCTGCAATCTCCTGCTCTGCCTGCTGTTGCTGTGGCTGGAAAAAAAGTCACTCTTGCGCGGGCGGCTGTTCCTGCTCTATGTGCTGCTGTACTCGACTATGCGCTTCAACCTGGAATTTCTGCGCGGTGATTACCTGCACAAGCTGTCCGGATTGACGCCGGCCCAGGTCACCAGCCTCTGGGTACTGGCGGGGACAGGCATTTTCTGGCTGGCATTGGCGCTCCGGCAACGGATCAAAGCCAGGAACAGCGATGCATCCCGACCGGCAAAAATCTGAACTGCAGGTCCCAGCGGAGAAAGAAGGTTGGCGGCTGGACCTGTTTATGGTCAGCCAGTGGCCGGACTTCTCCCGCTCCTATTTTCAAAAATGCATCCTGGACCACCTGGTATTCGTCAACAACCGTCATTCCCGGCCCTCACAGACGCTGAAAACCGGTGACCAGGTGGTCTTCCTCTGGCCCCTGCTCGAAGTCGGGGAGCTGCAGGCCGAGGACATCCCGCTGGATATCATTTATGAGGACGCGGACCTCCTGGTCCTCAACAAGCAGGCCGGGCTGGTCGTGCACCCGGCCAGCGGCAACCGCACTGGCACCCTGGTCCATGGCCTGCTCCATTACGATGAGGAGACCTTCGAGGAGCTCAGCGACGAAAACCTGCGTCCCGGCATCGTACACCGCTTGGATAAATACACCTCCGGAGTGCTGGCCGTGGCCAAAAACCAGGATTCTTTCGCCGCCCTGAAAGACATTTTCAAAGAGCGGCTGGCGCAAAAGACCTACCTGGCCATCGTAGTGGGAGAATTTGACTCCCCGACCGGCAGCGTGGAGGGGCAGATCGGGCGTCACCCCCAGAACCGCTTGAAGATGGCGGTCGTGCCCGAAGGCGGAAAATATGCCTTGACCCGCTATCGGGTCCTCGCGGCGGGACAGGGCTGCACGCTGCTGAAGGTCCGGCTGCATACGGGGCGGACGCACCAGATCAGAGTGCATTTGTCCAGCCTCAGGCATCCTGTGCTGGGGGACCGGCTGTACGGCGGCTGCAACCAGGCGCTGCCCTGCCAGCCCCAGCGCCAGATGCTGCACGCCTGGAAGCTGGCTTTCAGGCACCCGGGCAACGGCCAGCTCCTGGAGCTGACCGCACCCCCGCCAGAGGATTTTTGCCAGGCCGCCGCCGCCTTGGGACTGCCCCTGCCCGGCAATGACCCCGCTCCGGAAGAGAACAACTGACCGGAACGGCGTTTTCCGCCCCGCCTGATTTAAGCCAAAGCCCGAATAAACATTCCTCGGAAGTATGATTGCCGCATGAGCGAATTTTTAACCATTTTACCTGCATGGCAGCCCCGGCTGGCTCAAGCCGGACTGGCAGATTTGACCGCGCTGCTGGCATTTGCCGGCGGCGACTGCCTCTCCAGTCACCTCCGGGGCAAGACCTCGAAGCTGCAGCTGCCGGACGGGCAGTCGATTTTCATCAAGCAGGATTATTATACCAAAAGCGACTCCATCCTGCGGCAGCTGTACAAAGGACAGTGGCCGCCGCAGCCGAATACCGAGCGCGAACATCAGGGCCTGGAGCTGCTGCTCTCCTGCGGCATCACCGTGCCCAAGGTCATCGCCTGGGGACAGCGCCGGCGCTTTGGGCTGCCCCACCAGGGAGTGCTGGTAATGCTGCCCCTGTCTGGCATTGCCTTGGACAAGTACCTCCTTGCGGAACCCGATGCGACAAAACGTGCCGCGGTGATTGCCGCCGCGGAAAAAACCCTGCGCTTCCTGCAGGACCATCGGCTGGACTGGAACAAGGACTGCAAACCGGAGCACTTTTTTCTGCTGGAGGACGGCAGTATCGGCCTGCTGGATGTCGAACGCCTGCGCCGCCGCCGTTTCCCGCTCAGTACCCGACACCGCCAATTCCAGCTGCAGCGTTTCCATGCGCTGCTGCCAAAAATTACACCATCATCCTCTCATGCATAAATCCATCATTCTTTTTGATCTGGATGGCACGCTGATCGATTCCCTGCAGGACCTCACCAACGCCATCAATTATACCCGGCGCTGCTTTTCCCTGCTGGAGCACTCCGTGCCGGACGTCAAGCTTTTTATCGGCGACGGCCTGCTGAAGCTCATTCAACGCGCCTTCGCCGACCTGCCCCCGCAAATCGACATCCAGCAGCCCTTGCAGGTCTACCGGGAGTACTATCTGCAGCATCTGCTCGACCACACCTGCCCGTATCCCGGCGTTCTGGAGACCCTGCCCCTGCTGGCGCAGCAGCGCTTACTGGGGGTAGTCACCAACAAACCGCAACAGGAGGCGATGCAGATCTGCACCCGCCTGGGACTGGCGGAATATTTTGCGGTCATCATTGGCGGTGATACGGCGGCGAATATCAAGCCTCATCCGGCCCAATTGCTGCTGGCCCTGCAGCAGACCGGTGCCGTCCGGGAAGGCTCCTGGATGGTCGGGGACCATTATACCGACCTGGCCGCCGCCGCCGCCGCCCGTTTCCGGGCCTGCTTTTGTGCCTACGGACTGGGGCAGAAACGGCAGGAATACGCCGACCTGAGCATCAACCGCTTCCCCGAACTGCTGCAGCTGCTCTGAAGCCAAATAATGCTTGCCGCAGCCGGAACAGAATTACAATTCCCCGGCCTTGATTTTTTCCTCAACCGTGCTGGAATGATAATTGCCGCTGACGAAATCCGGCATTGACAATAGCTGCAATGCGAAATCACGGTTGGTGGTGACACCCTCGATGACCAGCTCCCGCAGTGCTCCGCGCGCCCGGGCGATGGCCTGTTCCCGGTCCGTGCCTTGCACGATAATCTTGGCCAGCATGCTGTCATAATAAGGTGGAATCATGTACCCGTTGTACAGATGCGAATCAACTCTGATGCCAGGCCCGCCCGGAGGCAGATAATTCTGAATCCGCCCGGGACAGGGCAGGAAATTCCGGGACGGGTCTTCCGCGTTGATGCGAATTTCCAGCACATGCCCCTGAGCGCGGATGTTCTTCTGCCGCCAGCTGAGCCGATTGCCAAGAGCCGTGAGCAGCTGCTCCCGCACCAGATCAGTGTCGGTCAGAACCTCAGTCACGCCATGCTCCACCTGCAAACGGGTGTTCATCTCCATGAAAAAGAATTCGCCGTTGGAGTTGAGCAGGAATTCCACCGTCCCGGCACCAATATAAGACACCGCCTTGGCGGCCTGAATCGCCGTCTCGCCCATTTTCTGCCGCAATTCCGGCGACAAACCGGGGCTGGGCGTCTCCTCCAGGAGCTTCTGGTGACGGCGCTGCAGACTGCAGTCCCGGTCACCCAGGTGCACGATATTGCCATGGTGGTCGGCCATCAGCTGAAATTCCACATGCCGCGGCCGGCTCAGATATCTCTCCATATACAAGGTGCCGTCAGAAAAGGCGCGGGTGGCCTCCTGGCTGGCGAGCTGGAAGCTCTTTTCCAGTTCCTCCGGGGTCCAGACAATGCGCATCCCTTTGCCGCCCCCGCCGCTGGCGGCCTTCAACATCACCGGATAACCCAGACGCTCCGCCCACTTGCGGGCATCCGCAGAACTGGACACCGGCCCGTCGCTGCCGGGAACAATCGGGACACCGGCCTCAAGCATCGCCGTGCGGGCCGCAGACTTGTTCCCTAAAGTCCGGATGGAGCGGGCACTCGGACCAATGAAAATCAAATTGCATTCGGCGCAGACTTCCGCAAAATGGGCATTTTCGGACAGGAATCCGTATCCGGGATGGATGGCGCTGGCGCGGGACAACTCTGCGGCTGCGATGATGCGCTCAATCTTAAGGTAACTCTCGCTGGCCGGGCCGCGGCCGATGCAGATGGCCTCATCGGCCATCTTGACCGGCAAGGACTCCCGGTCTGCTTCCGAAAAGACCTGCACGCTGGGCAAGCCCAGCTCCCGGCAGGCCCGGATGACTCGTACCGCTATTTCGCCGCGGTTGGCAATCAGTATCTTAGGGATGATGGTTTCCACAGTGGTAGGTCTGTTGTTAGCGGCTGACTGTCTGCAGCAGAGCTGCAAGGATTTGGGGTACGCTGAGACCCTCGGCCTCAGCCCGGAAATTGGTGATCACCCGGTGCCGCAGCACCGGCAGCAGCAGCGCCTGGACATCTTCGCAGGCGACATTGCAACGCCCCTGCAGCAGGGCCCTGGCCTTGCCGGCCATGATCAATGCCTGCGAAGCCCGCGAACCAGCCCCCCATTTGACCATCTCGTTCACCTGCTTCGAGGCGCTCGGAGTACCCGGACGGGTGGCGGCGCACAGCCGCACAGCGTAGGAAATAACGTTGTCGGAAACCGCGACCTCGCTGACCAGACGCCGGGCCGCGAGCACCTCTTCCGCAGTCAGGACCGGCTGCAGTACCGGCTGGTCCGGCGCAGTGGTCTCGCGCACCATGCGTTCTTCTTCAGCGAGCGGCAGGTAATCCATGACCACGTTCAGCAGGAACCGGTCCAGCTGGGCTTCAGGCAAAGGATAAGTGCCCTCTAATTCGATCGGGTTCTGGGTGGCCAGGACAAAGAACGGCTCGGCCAGGGGGTAAGTCTTGCCGGCGAAGGTGACTTGCTTTTCACCCATGGCTTCCAGCAGTGCGGATTGGGTCTTGGGGGGCGTGCGGTTGATTTCATCCGCCAGCAGGATATTGGTGAAGACCGGCCCGGGAATAAAGCGGAAACTGTGTTCGCGGGTATGCTGATTCTCCTCCATGACCTCGGTGCCGAAGATGTCGCTGGGCATCAGGTCAGGGGTGAACTGGATGCGCTTGAACTGCAACGAGAACAGCTGCGCGATGCTCTTCACCAGCAATGTCTTGCCCAAACCGGGGACACCGGTCAGAAGAGCATGCCCGCCGGCGAAAATACAGGCCGTGATTTGTTCAATGACTTCGGTCTGACCGACAATGGTCCGGGACAGTTCCTGACGCAGACGGCTGGCGGTCGCTGCCACAGCCGCCACCGGGTCGCGGGAGGGGAGGTTTTCCATGTTTATCTCTGCATTCCAGTAGCAAAAAATGAATTCGGTATTACAATACCCAGCAGGCAGCGCCGGCCTGAGTGCTTGCCAGGCCAGTCCCCGGGGGCTGGGCTCCGGTCTGAGGCAAAAGCGTTAATATAAGCGGGAAAT
This sequence comes from Oligosphaeraceae bacterium, assembly GCA_012515455.1. Classification (GTDB taxonomy): domain Bacteria; phylum Verrucomicrobiota; class Lentisphaeria; order Oligosphaerales; family Oligosphaeraceae; genus JAAZIZ01. Next base: position 9,045 of record JAAYYJ010000009.1, on the reverse strand, counting down.
CTGACAATGCGAGTAATTGAGCCTCATATTCACATGATCGCCCGGACCACTGCGGATTATGAGCGGATGGCCCTGATGCACACAGTGGCCTGCTGCGAGCCGGCATTCTGGGCCGGCTACGACCGCACCTCCGCCCAGGCATTCTACGATTATTTCACCCACCTGACCACCTTTGAGCCCAAGCGGGCGGCGCAGTACCTGATCCGGCACTTCTGCTATATCTGCATGAATTCCAAAGAATCGGAAGACCTCACGCTGTCCCGGGAAGTCATCTCCTTCATCCCGGAATTCCTGGCCCGGGACAATGCCATCGGCATCGGCGAGATCGGCACCAACAAGAACACCCGCAATGAGATGACGATCTTTGAAGAGCAGGTGGACCTGGCCATCCGGCTGGGACAGCTGCTGTGGATCCATACCCCGCACCTGAATGACAAGCTGAAGGGTACCCGGATGATGCTGGACGCATTGCAGAACCGCCGGGACCTCAATCCCGGCCTGGTCTGCTTCGACCATGTCGAGGAGCATACCGTGGGGCTGGTCCTGGCGGCGGGATACTGGGCCTCGATGACCATCTATCCGGTCACCAAGAATTCACCCGCGCGGGTGGTGGACACCATCGAGCGTTACCCCTCTGCTCCGCTGATGGTCGATGCCTCCGGCGATTGGGGTCCGTCCGACCCCGGGACGCTGCATCAGGCCATCTTCGAGATGCGCCGGCGCGGCCACAGCGACGAGGCGGTGGAGAAGGTCTTCTTCGGCAATCCTCACGCTTTTTTGTCTCAGTCACCGAAATTCCGCCTCTGACGCTGCGGGTTTTACGCGGTATAGACCCTGGCGATCTGGGTCAGTCCCTGATATCCCAGGTGCGGTTTGATGCTGGCGTCACTGACCAGCGCTTCCCGGTCGCTGATGGCGCGGGGCAGGAAATTGCCGCTGTAGGAAACCGTCTCGGGCTTGCGCCAGTCGCCGTCCATAGGCAGCACGACCTGCTCGCTGTCGCGGCACAGCTGCATTTTCGCCGTGTCCACCTCGGCCAGGTAGAGCGGGGCACGGAAGCGCGGGACCCCGGCATTGCGGCCGTTGTTGCGGACATAGAGCAGGAAGAGCTTGCCGCCCAAGCTCAGGAAATGCTGCTGGGTGGAGCTGGTGACCAGACTGGTGCCGTCGTCGAACCCCCAGGGTTGGATGGGCTCAAAGCAGAGGTCCTCGCCGGCCCGCGACCAGTATGCGTTGCCGTCCTCGGCCCGCAGAGTCAAGTAGAGCCGGCCCTGAAATTCGCATAACGAGGGCTCGAGCAGTCCGCGGAATTTGGCCAGCTCCAGGATGTTCCCGCGGCTGCCCAGGTGCATCTCCTGGCCGTCGAAACGGGCATGATAGACGGCGACCGAGCAGGCCTGGCGGTCGTTGTCCTGGCGCAGATAGAAAGGCAGCAGCCATTCTCCGTCCGCACGAATGACCTTCTGAGAACAGCCGCAGACGAAGCAATTGCGGTCGGCGAATTCCTCTGCCACGAGCAGCTTCCGGTCCCCCCAGCTGCCGTCATCTTGCTGGACGCAGTAGCAGGCGCGGCGCTGCAGCTGGTCATTGCGGTTTTGCCGATTCCAGTCCCCGTAGGTGTCATAGAAGTGGTTGTCACGGTAGAAAACGTTGTGTCCGATGGCCAGCATCCGGCCCGAGGCCGGGTCGAAATCCGGCACCACGTCGCAGGTCCCCTCGACCACCCCGCCGACATCCGGCTGACTCCAGCCCAGGGCAGGGATGGGCTCGGGTTTCGACCAGCCGTAGCCATGGTCCTGGGAATAAGCCGCCAGCACCGGCCCGTAGTAGTCGCTGCCGCCGATGCTCTGGATGGTCAACAGCAGCCGACCGTCAGGGTAGCAGGCAATTTTGGGATGGAACATGCTTTGTTCGACAAAGCCCGGCGATAAAATGCTCTGCACCACAATTTCCATAACCTGCTCCGGTGAAATCTTCTGCTGACTGCGGCACCTCAAGCGACACGATGATAATATAATCTGGAATTTCGGTTAATGGGCGAAATCTGGTGCTCAGCACAAGAGCTGGAACCTGAACAATGTTACGGGCCGCAGAACTTTTTTGCAAAAAAAAGCGATTTTCGCCTTGCAATCGCCAAATAGAGATTATATTCATTTAAGTGCGACCGATTAAATCTTGCATTTCAGCCATCATCGAGTTGATCTCATGCCCCAGTCATCAGACTACCAAGAATTTCAGCAGCTGTGCCAGTCGCATGGCTGCCGTTGCACGCCCCAGCGTTATGCGGTGTATTCCTACATGCGGCAAAACCTGCAGCATCCGGATGTGAATCGGACCTGGACAATGGTCCGCAAGCGGATACCGACCATCACCCGGGAGAGTGTATTCCGGATACTGTGTGAGCTGGCTGAGTTCGGAGTCATCAACCGGATGGACCAGATCACCGATGCGCGTTTTGACGGCCGGGTTTCCGATCACGGCCACCTGATCTGTGAGCGATGCGGTTGCGTGGTTGATTTTGACCTGCCACAGAAGCCGCTTCTGCCCCAGGAAATGCATGGTTTTACGACCAGGCATACTGAATTTCGCATCATTGGTCTCTGCGCGGCTTGTACTGCCGCAGCCGGGCCTGGCGTCCAGTCCGGCGGAGAAGGTCCTTGTCCTGCGCCAAAGCGGGCCTGAGTCCGGTCTGGACTCGTCCCCGCCTGCTTTCGCCTGGTGTTTTCCTGGTGGGCCGGAATTCTTCCGGTTCCGCCTAAAGTCCCAAACCCCAAATCGAAGGAGTACGACGCATGCGATCCATCACCACTTTTGACATCCAGTACGCTCACCGTTTTTACCGCTTCCAGGGTGAGGCCCAATATCTGCACGGCCACACCGGCGTTCTCACCATCGAGGTTGAGGACAGCGTTAATCCCGGCGTGAACATGGTTTTCCCCTGCAATGAAATCCAGAAAACCGCTTGGGCTGTGCTCAAGAACTTCGATCACGCCTTGGTTCTGCGCGAAGATGACCCGCTGCTGCCGGCCATTCTCGGGGTTTACGAGCAGCAGGGGATCAAGAACGGCGCGCCGACCAACCAGATGAAGGGTGAAGCCTTCAAGACTGAGCTGTGCACTGCCTATCCCGACTGCCGCCTGGTGGTCACCAAGGAGACCATGACGGTCGAAGGTATGATCAAGATGGTCTACGAGCTGCTGAAAGACAAACTCAACATCGCGAAACTCACCTTCACCAGCGGTGTCAACGCCGCCAGCCAGGAGTACCAAACCTCCAAGTCCATCGACCGCTGCCCGCGCTGCGGAATCACCATGGGCGCTGACGGCGTCTGCCCGAAATGCGGCTATAAAAAGAAATAAGCCGTAACCTGCATTCTGCGCCGGAATGGTACTGCCCGTGCCATTCCGGCCTTTTTGTTTACCCGGTTATTGGGCAGGCCAGCCTGAGTCGCGGCCGGGGCTGCGAAAATCCTGGACCGTACCACTCTCTATTTGAAATTCAGGGCTCCGGTAGCAGGGTCAAACGGGATACGCCGGATTTTTAAGTCCTGGAGCATCATCGTGCCATTCAGACCGCCGCAGCAATATCCCAGCAGCAGCGCGGTGCTGGTAAAATGCATCGCCGTATAACTGAAGCCGCGCTTGGGGTCGTCCTCCAGCAAGGTCGCCTGCCAGTGCTGGCCTTCGTCGCCGCTTTCCGCCAGCACGAACGGGGTACGTCCGGCAGTTTTGCATTCCTTCCAGTGGGGAATTTTCTCGGTCGGCACGGGGACGTTCCAGCGGGGCTGGTGGTCGTTCCAGACTGCAGTCAGGCGCTGGCTGACGGGATTGCGCTTGACGGTCATCGGCGACAGCGGCGAGCAGAAGGCGAGCAGCGGCTTGACCTCGCTCCAAGTCTCGCCGCCATCGCTGGAATAGGCCCCGAACTGGTAGTTCGAGCTTGTGCGCGCCCACGCCCAGAGGCGACCGTCTGCCAGCTCCACCACGCCTGGTTCCTGCAGCGATTTGGTGTTCACAGGCGGGTACCAATAATCCCGGCAGCTGCGCCAGGTCGCACCCTCATCGTCGGAAAGCAGAAAATGAGTGACCATGACTTTTTTCCTTTCCGGCGCCGTGACCTCAATCCAGGGAGAGACGGGGATGATGATCCGCCCCGTGGACAGCTGCACCAGACGGTCGTTGCAGACCACGTGGTAACCGCTATCCGGCAGCACCAGGCGCGGCGTGGTCCAAGTCGCGGCCTCATCATCGGAAAAAGCCTCATACGGCACGCAGTGCTGCTCCCCATCCGGACTGGTAAAATTCCGGACATACAACAGCATAATCCGCCCGGAATGGAGGCGCAACAGGGAGACGCTCATGATGTTGTCGGCATTCCCGCGGGCCAAAACAATGCGCGGGGCTTTGGGCCAGGTCAGGCCGTCGTCCGCACTTTCGAGCAACGCGAGGTCGGCGCTGGCATTGTCTTCTGGGTCATGCCCCTCGTAACGCGTATAAATGAAAATTACCCGCCCGTCCCGCAGCGACAAAAATGCCCCCTCTGAATTGCGGGGGTTGCCGGGCTGGCTTCCGATATAGCAGACATCTTGCATCATATTCACTCCTGGGGTTGTGGTAGAGGATGGCGGCAGGCCGCATCCCGGTGCAGTCCTGGTGGAAATCCTGGCCGACAGTTGTTGACTGGCACTGATCCCGACCCGACTGCGGCGGAATAAGCCGGTCTGGCCTGAGAATTCCGGCGCAACCCGGCCTGGCGATTCTGCTGCCAGAAAAAAGTAGCCTGGTTTTGCAGTTTTGCAACTCCGGCGGAGCTTTTCCAGCGTCCCCGCAGCGTTGCCAGGCGCAATTGCACTTTCAGATATCCGCCTTTACATTAAGACCATGAACCGGCGCAGTGCTGGCATTTCTCCCGGCAGATTGGTGGCTCTGCGCGATCCGGTGCCGGAAGAGCCAAACCGGCGGCATGAACCTCAGCAGCACCTGCAACCAAACCGCGGGCTCGGGCACCGCAAAGATGAATTTATGCAAATCTCCCTGACCCAGGCACGCTACCAACAAGCCAAACAGATTATCCCCGGCGGCACCCAGCTGTTGAGCAAACGCCCGGAGATGATGGCACCCGAGCTCTGGCCAGCCTATTTCACCCACGCCAAAGGATGTCATATCACCGATTTGGACGGACGGCGCTGGCTCGATTTTTCCACCTGTGGCATCGGTGCCAGCCTGCTGGGCTTCAATGATGACGACGTCAGCGAAGCAGTGATCAAAACCGTTCGCGACGGCAGCTTCTCTACTTTGAATCCAGCGGAGGAAGTGGAATTAGCGGAACGGCTCTGCGCCATCCATCCGTGGGCAAAATACGCGCGCTTTGCCCGCTGCGGCGGCGAAACGGCAGCCGTGGCCATACGCATTGCCCGCGCCGCGACTGAACGTTCGAAGGTGATCATTTCCGGCTATCACGGCTGGCAGGACTGGTATCTGGCGGCAAACCTGGAAAACGCAGCCGCATTGGGCGAGATGTGGCTCCCCGGTCTGTCTCCTTATGGAGTCCCGCAGGAACTCCGGGGTACGGGAATACCCTGCCTGCACGGCGATTTCACCCGCCTGCAGCAGATTCTGCGGGAACAGGGCAACGCCATCGCCGCCATTATCGCCGAACCCTGCCGCCACGAGCTCCCCGCCCCGGGCTTCCTCGAAGCCCTGCGCCAGGCCTGTGACCAATACGGAATCATGCTGATCTTTGATGAAATAACCATCGGCTGGCGCTACCGCTTCGGTGGGGCACATCTTTCCTTCGGTGTCAATCCGGACCTGGCCATTTTCTCCAAGGCACTCGGAAACGGCCATCCCATCGGGGCCGTAATCGGCAACGAGAAAATGCGCCCGGGGGCCGAAAAAGCCTTCCTCAGCAGCACCTATTGGACCGAAAGGGTCGGGCCCGCGGCCGCCCTGGCGACCATTGCCAAAATGGAAAAAACGCGGGTCGCGGAGAAGGTCACCGCCATGGGTGAGCGGATTATGCGCCTCTGGGCAGAAAGTGCTGCGTCGGTCGGGCTGCCGCTCAAAATCACCAGCCAGTTCGGCTGCCTGCCGTCTTTTGCGTTTGCCGTGCCGGAGCCCAATGCCTTGCGCACGCTCTATACTCAAATCATGCTGGAAGAGGATATTCTGACCGGTTGCGCCGTTTACCCGACCCTGGCCCACGGCGAGCAGGAATTCGCGCGTTTTGCCCAAGCGGTCAAACGGGTATTCGCAGAATTGGCACCCATTGCCGCAGAGGGCCCCGACTGCGTCAGGAGGCATCTGCGCGCCCCGGAAGCGCACACCGGCTTCCAGCGGCTGGTCAAATAAACCTGTCCCGGCCGGCCTGGTCCGGACAGCATTCGTTGCCGCTGCGCAGCCAGACGCTCATGCGGGTATCACCCCGGTTCTGCCACAGCGCATACGGCACGGCCAGAATTGAGGCCGGTTCCCACTGCGGTGAGTCGATGAAATAAAGACCGCGGTCCTGCGGGAGGCATTCCTGCCAGCCCTGGCCGCGCAAACCGAGTGTCCCCTCGGGGAGTCCGGGCACCGGTTCCGGTTGCCACGGGCTTTTCAGGTCCAGCACTAATGCGCCGGGGTCCGCGGCATTATCCAGTCCTTCCACGGCATAGACCAGCGGTCCGCGCCGGATGGCCACAGCGCCCCGGCAGGCGGAAACACGCCAATCCGCACGGACGAATGCCACTGGCATATCCAGCGTAATTTCCAGCACCTCGCCGTCCTGCCAAAGACGGTTCCAGGAAAGATAGCCGTTCTCCTGCAAAATGGTGTTCTGGTACTGGTACTTTCCATTGAGGGCAACGGCGAATCTTGGGCACCAGCCCGGGATGCGGCAGGAGAAGGTGAACTGTTCCTGCCCATGGAAAATAACCCGGATCGTTCCGTCATAGGGATATTGGCTTTGCACTTCCACCTGGCAGTTGCAGAAGGTGGCCTGACCGGCCGCCGGAATTTCCAGGCGCAGTTCCTGTTCCGCCCAGCTCCAGCAGAAGGTCGCCAACTGCGGCATAAAGCGGCAGAATGAGGTCGGGCAGCAGGAACAGGAAAACCAGGGGCGCCGGTCCTTGGCAAAGGTGTCCCCCCGCTCCCAGGTGTCGCTGCCGCTTTCCAGGCGATTGACATAAAAAAAGCGGTCACCGGCCAGGCTGATGCCGCTCAAGGCGCCGTTGTAAAGAATCTGTTCCAGGACATCCGCGTATTGGCGCTTGCCGGTCAGATTCAGCATGCGCCGGGTGAAAAAAACCAACCCCATGGCGGCGCATGATTCGGCATACCCGTCCTGGGGCAGATGATAATCGAGGGTGAAGCGTTCACCGATGGGAGTCGAGCCAATTCCCCCGGTCAGGTACATCCGCTTCTCAGTGATGTTGGACCAGATTTCTTCACAGCGGGCCAGCAGCACTTGGTCCCCTGTGCGGGCCGCCAGGTCCGCCATAGCCGAATAGAGATACACCGCCCGCACCGCATGTCCTTCGGCAGTATGTTGTTCCGCTACTGGACGATGTGCCTGCATGGCCGGCAGATGGTCTGCCGCCACCCCCTCTTCCACGTGAAAATAATTGGGCTCCTGCCCACGTTCGCGGACAAAGAATTCTGCCAGGTCCAGGTAGCGTTTTTCACCTGTGGTGTCGTAGAGTTTACAGAGCGCCAGTTCGATTTCCTCATGGCCGGGATATCCCTTTTTCTGCCCCGGGCCCGGTCCGAAAACCGTACCGATATAGTCCGCATAGCGGCACAGGCAGTCGAGAAATTTCCGTTGTCCCGTGGCCTGAAAATGCGCGACCGCGGCTTCCATCAGGTGCCCGGCACAATACAGCTCGTGATTGCAGAACAGCTTTTGCCAGCGTTTTTCCGGCTCGACCTGGGTAAAATAGGTATTCAAGTAGCCATCGGGCTGTTGCGCCGATATCACCAGATCGACATATTCATCCAGTGCGGCAGCCAGACTTGCATCTGACGTGACAAGCAGTTGCAAGGCCATGCCTTCAAGCACTTTGGCAAAATCAGAATCCCAGAAAATATGCGGCTTGCGGGGCATTCCCGGGCGCCACTGCAGGAGGAACGCGTCAATGCGGCCAGTCTCGCGGCACTGCTGCACTGCGGCAGGGATGGTCACCTTGGCATTCGTACGCTGCCGGGGAGCCAGGAAGCCATCCTGCAGGCGCACAGCGGTCAATTTGGGACTGTTGTACTTGAACATGAAAACCTCGCTTTATTCCGAACCGCCGCCAGGGAACGGAATTGAAATTCAGTTGTGAGACTCTGCCATGGCAATGGACGAAATTGGTGGCGTTGTTATGTCGCAAACGGATTGGCAGCAGCAATGACCAGGTGGTGTCGTTCGGGTTGCCATAGTTGAAGCGGCTGCCGGTAATAGTCTCGCCGAGCATCGCGGTATCCCATGGGTGCCGCCAGTTGGTGATCAGCTGAGCGGGTTGTGCTGGCGTGGCTGGTGCCCTGCCCGCCTGGCCATGCACCGCTGCACCAAGAGTTATTATCACTATATTGCCTCGTTTATGATTTCATAATCAGCCGGCGCATTTTCGCGCCCCCCAAAAGGCTTGTACCTGCCGGCTGAAATTCCTGCCAGCCGGGTCAGGTCCCGGAGGTGTTTTTCCAGCTTATTGCGGTGCCGTTATCACACCCGGACAATAGGTGTCCACCCCCCGGATTTACACTAATGGAGACAACAAGATCAGAAGGCAACAACCCTGCAAAAATTTCCGTGTATTCCGTGTGTTCTGTGGTGAAAAACAAAGGAGGTTTCCGATGAATCCTATCCCCAAAATCAACAATCACAATCCCATCACCACCCGTGACCTGGAGAAACTGCTCCGGCTGCAGCTGACTTCGCTCTGGGAGAAAAAGTGTCAGGCCAACCTGTTGCCGCCGCTGATGGTCTGGGGTGCGCCGGGTCTTGGGAAGTCCAGCATCATCCGTGAACTCGCCCGCGAATTCAAGGTCGGCTTTCTGGATATCCGCCTGGCTCAGCGCGAGCCGG
>JAAYYJ010000082.1 GCA_012515455.1 Oligosphaeraceae bacterium | reverse complement strand
TTTCCAGGCCAGATGGCAGAAAATCGATAAATCATGGAAGATCACTGCGGTTGCCGACGACGATATCCTGGTCAAATGAGCCTCCGCTAAGACTGTTTGCGAACGCTGACCGGAAATAAGGTGCCGGGCGCAGACAGTCACTGCAGCGGTGCGGTTTTCTGACCCCGGCTGGGCTGGAGCTCCCCAACCGGGAAAGCGGCGCATAAACCGCCGCCGCTCCCCCGGTTGGGTTGGTGCCTACAAGCATCAGGGCAGCAGCATATAGGCATTGCCCTGCCGCAAGATATCAATCGGGCGGAAGACCCCTTCCTGCCACCCCCAGGCCGTCATGGTGCCGGCCGGGATATTGTCACCCAAAGCCCCGCAGAAATTCCATCCGGTGGGATTGCTGACCGGCGTTATTCCTGTCGCGTTGCTCAATTTTCCCTGCAGGATCGGTTCCGCAACAAGATTTTCCAGGAAAATCCAGCATGGCAGTCCCAGTTGTGGTTCAGCCAAGACAAAGCTTTTGCCATCTGGCGCATATACAAAGCAGGGCATAGCCTGCAGTGCTACCCAGCTGGCCGCCGTCAGGAATTCAAAGGGCAGCACCACGGCATTCCAGCCTGCCTGCCAGGCCAGCGAGGCATTGAGATTATCCAGGGTGAAGGCCCAGCTCTGCTCATACCTGCCCTGCCCCGGCAAACCTGACAGGGCCTTAGCCAAGTCGGCCAAATTTACCGCCAAGGTGAAATCGCCATTGTCTTCCCGCGGGATGGCCAGCAGGCCGCTGAGGGTATACTCGGTTGGCGCAGTTTTACTCAAGGTCAGGGCCTCTGCGGGGACTGCCTGTCCGGCATAATCCAGAGTCAAATCCGTCAGCATCAGGTCCCGTGCCAAGACTGCATTGAAGGTTATTATCAGGGCATCGGCAGCAGCAAAAGAGCCCGGCAGCTGACTGAAGTCTACGCTCAGGGGTACGTCGTCGATAACTATAGCCATTGTTGCAGCCGCTGAGATATTGCCGGCGCTGTCCTGGGTTGTCAGCGACAAGGTGAAATTCCCTGTGCCCTCGCCGGGCAAATCCACCGGCAGCAGCAGTTGCAGACCATCCGCGTCGGAGACCTGCGTAGTACTCAGCAAGGTCTGCCCACCGTCTTCCGGTTGACAGTACAAGGCCACGGTTGCGGGTACTGCATCCAGTGCCGCGGCGATCATCAGCTGCTCGCCGGTAGCCAGCCAGGTGATGCCGTCGCTGGTGCTGGCACCCCGGTCAGGGCTGAGCGCCAAAGCAACCGGCGGATTGGGCACGGTGTTGTCGATCAGCACCGTCTGCGGCACTGCGGTCACATTCCCGGCGGCGTCAGTCAGGCGGAAGAGCAGCTCGTGGCTGCCCTCATCCAGCGGCAAGGACGCTGTGAAGCCCGGCACAGCGCTGTCCTGCACGCCAGCATTCAGCAGTACTGCCTCGCCTTCCAGGACCTCGACCTGGAGCAGATTCTCGCCCAGCGCGGCGGTGAAGGTAATCTCAGCGCCAGTTTCGAGCCGGGTGATGAAATCTCCGGCATTGCCGCTGTCCGGTGTCATCTGCAACCCGACAGGGGCAGTCGGCGGGGCCGTATCCACCACCAGTCCCGTCAGAGTGGATTCGCTGGCATTGCCGGCCGCATCTGTGAGCTTGACAATGATGTCGTATTGACCGTCGGCCAGGGCCAGCGTCTGGCTCAGTGCGGTCTCTTCGGCACCATAGAGCTTTTCTCCCAGGGACTGGCGTTCATCAGACTGGGCGAACCACTCGACCAGCAATCCGCCCTCCGGCAGGGTGCCGAGGATGGTCAGCGGCTCTGTGGTGCTGGGGCTGGTCAGCAGGTCGGTAGCAGAGCGGCCGGTATCGGGGCTGATGCCCAGCCCGGTGACTGCTCCGGGAGACGCATTGTCGATCACGACTGTCAGGGGCAGCACACTGGTCTTGCCACCCAGGTCGGTAACAGCCAGGCACAGTTCGTAGGGGCCATCAGCAGTCAGGGTGGGTAAGGACAGGACCACATTCGGGTTGCCGTCGGCAGCGGCGGTGGCCGCACTGGCCAGAATGGTCTCCGGGGCCGACTGCAGATAGACATCCACCTGGGCGGGCAGTTCCGGCAGCACTCCGGTGAGAGTCAGCACTTCTGCCGGCCCCAGGGCA
>JAAYYJ010000081.1 GCA_012515455.1 Oligosphaeraceae bacterium | reverse complement strand
TTTCGGCATCCGACCGGAGGATATCGGGTCTGAGACGGCAGAGCAGAACCCCGACTTCCCGCGTATCAAAGCGAAGATCGAGGTCATTGAGCCGATGGGTGCGGAGACCCATATCTATCTGAACACCGGCAAGCACAACTTTATCGCCAGGATCGATCCGCTCCGGAAAGTGACTTATGGGGAGGTGATCGAGTTGTCGGTTTTCATGCCCAAAGCACATCTGTTCCGCAATGACACGGAAGAGGCGATTTTCTAAACCTGAAACAGCATTTGTTGAACTACTGAGCCGCAGTGCTGGTCTTTTTTGACTGGCTGCGGCTCTTGTGTTCCTACGCCTGGGGCGGTTATACTTTGGAGGAGTATTTGAGCTGCCTGGTAGTCAGCAGCACGCTCTGCCAGAGCTGCCCATGCGGGTCGATTTTGCGGCGGGAGGAAGTCGCCAGTGAGATTGGTACATAGGTAAAATAGCCATGCCAGTTTCCGACCACCACGTCAGTCATGCCGGCCATGGCAGCGTGCACCGCATGCTGGGCCAAATGCAGACAGAAGATCGAGTCCATGCCGTTGGCCGGGATGCTGCGGATGATATAGCTGGGATCGAAATATTTCAAGCTGATTTCAGTATTGTTTTCTTTGAAGTATCGCTTGATTTCATCGCGCAGGAAGATGCCGATGTCGTTATGCAGGATGTTGCCTGATTTATCCTTGCTTTTTTCCCCGCCGATAAGATTCTGCCCGGCGCCCTCAGCTACGATAATCACGGCGTGCTGTTTCTGGACCAGGCGCTTGTGCAATGCCGCCAGCAGCCCGTTCTCGCCCTGCAATTCGAATGGCACTTCCGGAATCAGACAGAAATTGACCAGCGAATTGGACAGGGTGGCATAAGCGGCGATGAAGCCTGAATCCCGTCCCATCAGCCGTATCAGCCCCACACCGTTGTAGCAGCCTTTGGCTTCGTTGTGGGCGCAGCTGATTACTGGTCCGGTGGCCTGGACTGCAGTCTCGAAGCCGAAAGTCTTGTCCATGAAATTCAAATCGTTGTCGATAGTTTTGGGAATGCCGATAACGCTGACCTGGAGTCCGCGTTTACGGGCTTCGACCGCGATATCATGAGCACCGCGCTGGGTTCCGTCTCCGCCGATGGCAAAGAGCATATTGATATTCAGGCGGTCCAGGGTGCGCACGATTTCCTCGGTTGGCTGTTCCCCTCTGGAAGCTCCCAGGATAGTCCCTCCGTCGGTATGGATCGCATCGACGATATCGGGATTCAGAGCGATTGGGCTCAGGCCGTAGGATGGGATTAAGCCGCTGTAACCGTACTGGATGCCGAAAATATTGTCCACGCCGTAAACATACCAGAGGGTATTGACCAGGGCCTTGATCACGTCATTGAGGCCGGGGCAGAGTCCGCCGCAGGTCACGATGGCGGCTCTGCTCCAAGGTGCGTCGTGGTACAGTTTCCGCCGCGGTCCGGCGGCCAGGAAAGACGGCACCGTTTTGCCTTCGGCGCGCAGACGTTCATTGATGCTGTCATCGGCGCAATAGAGGATTTTTTCGTTTTCTTCGACGAAAATCACATCCTTCAGGTTAGACTCCAAGCTAGGTTCGCCGAGGCGGCAGACACTGAAATCCAGCTTGCTGATACTGTCGATATCCATGGCGATGTTATGTGGAAACATAATGATTCCTTGAAGCAAGAGTCCGGGTGACAAAGAAGAAACCCCCGGCGTCTGGGACGGCGGGAGCAGAGTTCTAACTCAGGCCAGGAGCGCTTTCCAGCGTTCAATCTGGCGCCGGACCTGGGCCGGAGCGGTACCCCCGGTGAGATCGCGGGCGCTGACGCTGCGGCGGCTGTCGAAGAGCTGCAGGCATTCTGCGGTCGCCAGCGGGATGCTTTCCTGCATCTGTGCCAGGCTGGCCTCAGCCAGACTCTGCCGGCGCTGCAGGCAACCGGCCACGAAACGCCCGACCTGGTGGTGGGCATCGCGGAAGGGCACCCCCTGGCGGACCAGCCATTCGGCCAGGTCGGTCGCCATCAGGGCCGGGTCGGCGGCGGCGGCGCGCATCCTTTCCGGTACCGGCCGCAAGGTCGCGAGCATTGCGGTGATTGTCGCCAAAGTCATCTTCACCGTATCCAAAGCATCGAAGAGCCCTTCCTTGTCTTCCTGCAGGTCGCGGTTATAAGTCAGGGGCAGTCCTTTCAGGGTGGTCAGCAAGGCCAGCAGATGACCGTAGACCCGGCCGGTCTTGCCGCGGGCCAGTTCGGCCACGTCGGGATTCTTCTTCTGCGGCATGAGGCTGGAACCGGTAGTGAAGGCGTCGCCCAAT
>JAAYYJ010000080.1 GCA_012515455.1 Oligosphaeraceae bacterium | reverse complement strand
TTTTGTTGACGAATATCGAGACTGACAAGATTGTATGCGACTACAACCTGTTTTACTCGCCCTACCCCACTCATAAGGTCGGTTTGATCCGGGCGGCCAATGCCACCCCAGTGGTGTTCGGGGACAATCTGATCGACTGGCAGGCCAACAGTCCCTTTGATCAGCACAGCATCCAGGCCGATCCGTTGTTCCGCGATTACGAGAAGGGCGATTTCCGCCTGCAGCCGGGCAGCCCGGCAATCGGAGCCGGCAAAAACGGCGAGAACATCGGCGCCACGCTGCCGGAATAATTGCGCCCACGCCAGCGTCCGGCGGCACGCTCACTGTGACAATGCCGCCGGATGGGGCTGCCGGCGGACGGACTGCGAGAGCGCAGGACCGCCGGACAACGCGAAGACATTAATAATTCTGTCAGACCCCGGGCCAGGCCGGGGTTACTTTTTTTTACGGCCAGCAGGCAATGGCGTCGGGCCGATAGTTTTAGCCTGGCAGTAAGGACAGACGGCTAATTTCTCTTCGAATTGCTCGCATTCATCCTCTGTCATATCACGCTTCGGCCAGAGCGTCAGGCCGTATATTTCCCCGCATTTTTGGCAGGTAAAAGACGGCGAGGTCGGATCACCGCAATCCGGGCAGGACACATTGCGCAGATCGAGCGTCCGAATCGCCCGCGTATGTCCGGAATAGCAGGTGAACATCAGCAATGGCCCCTGCTGGAAATGCGTCCGGACCATGCTGTGCCGACCGTACAGCACTCCTCCCAGGACCAGCAGAATCACCAGCGCCAGGGCCCCGGCGAGAATCTTCAGACGTTTCTTGCGGCTGTAGACATCAGACAAGGTCAGGCGCTCGGGCGGCACAGTCGGGTAGGGACTGTTTTTATTGCCGCCCGAGACGGGAATATTGGCTTGGCGTTTGAATTCGGTCTCGTCGCTTTCCGAGACCAGATCGCTGTTGTTTTTATTTTTATGCAACTTGGCCTGTCCGGGCAATTCGGTGGGCGAAGTCGCACTGGCTGAGGTCTTGCTGGAGGTCATCAGCACCATCTGGTAGAAGATTATTTCCAGGTCCCGCAAGCGCGGTCGGGCCTCCTGTCGATAAAGAGTCATAGCTTCGACGGCGATGGCCATGATGGGGCTGCCCTCAACCGGGTTAACCTGCGGGAGCTTCAGCAGATCCTGGGAGATGCGCTGCTGCAATTCATAACTGCAGGGATGGCCGGCAAAAGGATTCTCCCGCCGCAGCATTAGATAAAGGATAAGTCCCAGAGAATAGACATCACTGCGGGCGGTGAACAGTGCTCCGTCGACAAAAGTCTCCGGGCAGGTGAAAGCGGAGTCAGGCCAATATTGGAAGCCGGTGCTGTCTGCTTTGGGCAGTGGCAGCAGCGAGCCGAATTCCGACAAATAGAAATTGTTCTGATAATAAATGATGTTTTCCGGCTTTATATCGAAATGCAGGATGCCGCATTTCTTGATTGCAATCAATGCCCGCGTCAATGCCAGAGCGATTTTGGCAATTTCATGTTCGTCGAGTTTGCGTTTGCCCAGCACCTGATATAGGTTCTCGCCTTTGCCGATATTCAGAATCAAATAAGCATAGCCGTTCCAGTTGCCAAAATCAAGAA
>JAAYYJ010000079.1 GCA_012515455.1 Oligosphaeraceae bacterium | reverse complement strand
GGTTCCAGGCAGAGCGGCACGCCATTGGTGGTCAGGATCAGTGCCTTGCGTCCTTCCCGCCGGGCTTGCTGCAACCCCTCAACCGTGGTAGCACGGGCGTAGAGTTGCGGATAACGGTCCGGCAGGCAAGAGAGGTTGGCGAGTCTTTTCAGCAAGGTTGCACTGTGGTTGCATTCCTGCCCGGCGTTGACCAGCATTGCGTCCACCCCGGCAGCCTCCCAAGCCTCCTGACATTCCGCAAACCATTCCGGCTTCTCCAGATAGTCCACGTAAATCTGCTGTTCGAAGATATAATTGAATTCATTGGGGGTGATGGCTCCTCGTTCCATTCCCCGCAGCATCAGCCCGGTTGGGGTAAAGCCATACGCCTCACAGACCAAGGCATCGCGGTGTAGTTCCAGGCCATGCTCAAGCTCACGCCGGGAAGGCTTCAGGATGGACAGGGCAGTTTCACGGCAGTCAGTAATCACATGCTTCATAGAGGAATTCCTAAAAATCATCTCCCGCTGAAGAGATGGGGCTAAGTATGCTGCCGGAGGCACCGGCGGCAGTCAACCGGGTTGCCTGGACCCGGGGCAAGACTGTGGTAAATTTATCCTGCTTTGAGGACCAGTCAAGTGATGCCGCCCAGAAAACGCAAAAAATATGGTTAATGTGCGAAATCTGGTGATGAGCATTTGCTTGCTTTCAGACTGAAGCATGTAGTCCAGGCTGGAAATTGCCCCATATCTGCTCTGCGCTGGCAACGCCGCGCCTTGCAACACTACCGGATGCTTGCAAAACTCAACCACTCTGGCAAAGCTCTTTTTCCAGCACCAATCTTCGCACCTTAACCATTTTGAGTCAGTGCTGGCGCTGCTGCCATGGTCCGCCTCGGCGGCCCTCTCGCGCGCGCGTCCTAATTAGGGTTGGGGGTCCCCCCAATCGGTGGGGTGGGACCCACCGCTAGAATCAAGGGCACGGGGCAAAAATTAGTGCTTTGCGCAATTTTGTCAAGGCACTCGCCAGCATTTGCATACAAATACCTTGTTCCCGGACGACTGTTTCCCAAAAAAGGACCAAGAATACCAGCCGCGGGAGCTGATGAGATTGGGGTCAGAACCCACATTTCCGCCGGGTATACTTGTATGATGGGTTTTAGCCGAAGCTCCGCTCCGCGAAAAAGGGTACCAGACTCGTCAGAGCGGAGCGGGGCTTTGGCTTTTTCCCCCCTCGCCTGCAGGGCAACTGCTATTTCTGCTTCCGGCGCAAATCAAGTCATTGCGAGGCCAACTAAAAACGATGCATTTTCGGCGACAGTCTAGCACCTATCTTCGCACATTAACAAAATATGCGCTGCCTTCTCGCAGGTGGAGGAATTCACGACATCCTGGTCGAGCCCGGACCAGAGGTCAGTTCTCCGGCCAGTGTTCGGTGTACTGGTAGTATTATGCCGTTTCATCCTGCTGCCCGTCTGCGGCACACCGGAAAGTATTGGCGGAGATGGTCCTAACTATGCTGCGGCAGTTGCAGCCGGATTATAGGCGGGTTTGGGCTGGAGCTCCAGGTCAGCAGTCAGTTGCAGCAGAGTCTGCAGCGAGTCCTGCTGGTATGGTTGGAGCAATGCCGGGGTGATCAAGGCCGGGAAATTGATGTCGCAGCGGAAATTCCCGGTCAGCTGGCGCAGGCATTCTCTTCCGGTAGGCCAAGGCATACGGTTGGCAGTTGGGTTATGTAAGGTGAGCAGTATGGTCAACTGCGACCAGGACAGCCGCAGCGTCAGGGGTTCGCGGCTGGGGACTGCGCTTTGGCCTGGGCCTGCATTTTGACAATGCGGTTGGTGGTCAGGCGGCGGATTTGGAGGTTAACCCCGGTTTTATATCTGACCGCATTCTCGAAGTCCTGAAGGTTGTGCAGGGGCTGGTGGTCAACGCTGAGGATGATTTCATACGGTTTCAGACCGCTGACCGAGGCGTTGCTGCCGGGAATGATATCGCAGATAATCAACCCGGGGGATTCTTTTTCCAACCGGAAATAGTCCCGGACCTCGAAAGTGATTTCCGCGACTGTGAGCCCGAATGCTTCGGCGTTGTAACGCGGCGCGACCTCAAAGTACGGTGGAGATTCTTCCAGGATGATGCTGATTTCACTCAATTCGCCATTTCTGACCCGCCCGAAGGTGGCGGTTTTACCGACCCCGATTTTACCCAGCAGGAGGGTAAAGGAGTTGATGACCGAGCGCCAGGGGGTGGGAATCTCCGAGAAGTACTGCTCCGGCAGCTGGTCGTATTGATCCCAAGGGAAAGCGGTGTCGAAATAATCCGATTCATCGCAGTGATCGGAATCCAGGTCGGTCCGGGAATCGCCGTCGGCGGTGCGGATATAGAGCAGGATATCGCCGCTCTGCAGGCCGGCTTTGGCGGCCGGAGAATCCGGCATGACCTTGTTCACCAGGACTCCAATACTGCCGTCCTTGGTGTACCCGGCAGCCTTGTGCACCCGGGCCAGTTCCGCGCTGAGCTCCTGCATCTCCACTCCCAGCCAGGCATGTCGATTGGCAGCATCAGCACTTTTCTGGACATTCTGGGGATCGAAGGGCTCCGCCGAGGACAGCAACCCCGCGACATAGTGACCGCTAAGAGGGCTGAGGTTGCGGTTGTACTCGTCACCGACACCGCGGCGCTCCAATGAATACTGCAGCAGATTACCAGCAGAATCCAGCAGCAGGCATTTCTCCGGATCATAATTCTGGGGCTCAGCGAAGACCATGTTCTCGAAGCCCAGGGTAAATTGATCCAAAACAGTGGGAACCAGATAGAGCTTCAGGACGTTGCCGAAATTCTGCGCGAAAACCGAAATGGCCGCCTGGTCGCAGAGCGCCGCGATGGCGGTTGCGGGAGGGACCAGGCCGGACCCCGGCAGCTTCTCCTCCGGCGCAATCACCACCCCGCCCCAATCCTTCAAGGAGCCCACAAAAGAAGCGGCGATGTCCCGGCCTTCCGGTAGATGCAGGGAAATTTTTTCCAGGCGTGAGGTCTGGACCTCGGTGAGCAGCAGATTGCAGAGCAGCCGTCCATCCGGGAGCAACATCCCGACGGTCAAGAACTCGTTATTTTTCTCTGAATCCTGGTACCGGTAACTGCGGTAACTGCGGAAGCCGCGTGAGGTGGTGTTTTTTTCGGCTTTCAGGAAGAAGGTCACGGGGAAGAGGTTCTGGGTGAGGCGGCTCTGCAAATCCAGCAGCTGCTGTTCCCGGGCGGCGGTCTCTTGGCTAATCCAGCGTTGC
>JAAYYJ010000078.1 GCA_012515455.1 Oligosphaeraceae bacterium | reverse complement strand
TGGAGTTTCCATCCTTTTAACCGGGATGAACAATCTTTCTCAAAGCGGATACGCAGGTAAGAAGTACTGCCAGCTTTGCGTCCGCAGATACAGCTGCAGGGCAGAACACAGCCGCCATATTTTGGTCACCAAGTCGTTTTTGATAAGGGTGGTACAGAGAGGGGGGGAGCAATTCCCGCTGGGGCAGCGGCGGCAATCCGCCGCACCATCAGATTTGCCAAACTCCAGGTGCTCGAAGAGGTACAACTATGCGCAGCTGCACTGCCCCAGTACGGCCTGATCTGCCAGGTCATCGCTCGCGGCGACGCAGTTGCAAAACCGCGTTCCAGAATTAGGTTATGTTTTTTCCTGCCTGCCGCTACTGCATTCCACTGCTGACTGGAGATGCCATTATGGGAGCCATACTACTGCAGAATGTAATTCTGGACCAACAACCATGTGATGTTCTTATTCAGGGCAACCGCTTTGCTGCCATCGCCCCGACATTGACTGCTCCGGCCGGTGCCGAAATCATCAACGGCAGAGGTGAACTGGCGCTGACCCTGCCCTTCTATAATATGCACTGCCATGCCGCCATGACCCTCCTGCGCGGTTATGCCGATGACATGGAGCTGTTCACCTGGCTGCAGCAGTATATCTGGCCGGCCGAAGCCAAACTGACCCCCGAGGATGTGTACTGGGGCACCAAGCTGGCCGTGCTGGAAATGCTCAAGAGCGGCACCGTCTTCGTCAATGACATGTACTGGCATGCCACCGCCAGCCTGGATGCTTTCGAGGAAATGGGCATCCGGGCCGCCCTGGGATACATGTACATCTGCGTGCCTGGCGGCGGAGTGCTGGAAAGCAATGTCCGGGCAAATGCAGAAATGCGCGAACGCGCGGCCAATATCAGCAACCGCATCCGGCTGACGCATGCACCGCACGCAATCTATACCGTCAGCGAAAATACCTTGCGGGAGATTGCGGCGCAGGCGGCCGAAGACCAGGCGGTGCTGCATATCCATGCTGCGGAAACCCTCCAGGAGGTGTCCGATTGCCAAGCTCAACACGGCCAAAGCCCCATCGCCTACCTGGACAAAATAGGGGTCCTGGGCCCCAAAACAGTGCTGGCCCACTGCACCCACCTGAGTGACCAGGACATCAGCATCATCAGCGAACGGCGGGCGGTGATCGCCCACAACCCGGTCTCCAATCAAAAATTATGCAGCGGGCTTTTCCGCTTTCAGGATGCTCTGACCGCCGGCTGCCGGATTGGCCTCGGCACCGACGGCTGTGCTTCCAACAACAGCCTCTCCATGTTCGATGAAATGAAATGCGCCGCTCTGTCCGCGAAAGTCCAGAGCCGGCAACCGACCGCCGGCAAAGATTGCGCGGTACATGCCTGCGCCAGCCGTGGCGGCTGCGAAGTCTTCGGGTTTGACGGCGGGAAGATTGCTCCGGGCATGCTCGCGGACGCCCTCCTGGTCAAATTGAATCACCCGGCCATGATCGGTGATTACAGCCTGCTCTCGAATCTTGTCTATGCCGCCGACAGCAGCGTGGTGGATACAGTCCTCTGCGACGGACAAATATTGCTGCGACACGGCCACCGCGAGGACGAGGAGGAAATCTATCAACGCAACCGGGCAATCTGCCGGCGCCTGCGGGTCTGACAGCGCCCGGTGCACTCACCGGACCGGAATGGAAGCGAGAACTTTTTGGATTTTTTCGCGAGTGACCGGCTTCAGGATTACGCCGAAGAATTTCTCCAAGGAGAAATTGTCATGGTTCTCGATATCGGCGGTGACCGCGACCACCGGCAGGTTGCTGCAGCCGGGCAATTCCTTGATGGCCAGGCACAGCTGCTCGCCGTTCATTTCCGGCATCCACATATCGGTAAACACCATGTCGAAGGACTGATTCTGGCGCAGCAGAGCCAGAGCGTCAGCACCGGAACCGGCCATGCTGACCGTCGCACCGCAATTTTTCAGAACCGCCGCCAGGACTTTCAAATTTACCGGTACATCATCGACTATCAGCAACGACAGCGATCCCCGTGCGGGAGACTCAGGATCATGCTCTGGAAGACTTTCTTTGACCGACTGGTCCTGGCGCTCAGTAAACACCACTTCCGGAATATGCACGGAAAAACAGCTGCCTTGCCCCAAAACACTGCTTAAAGTCAGTACGCCACCCATTTTTTCCACCAGCTGACGCGAAATGGACAGGCCCAGTCCGGTGCCGTTGTTGGCGGCGCAAGTGCCACGAGTAGCATTGAGCTGGACAAATGGCCGGAAAATATTCTTCTAGTCTTGCTCGGAAATGCCTCTGCCGCTGTCGCTGACGCTGAAATCCAGTTCGCCCAACCCATCCTCGCCACAGTGAAAAACAGCACTGATTTTGACTCCACCCCGGTCAGTGAACTTGACCGCATTGCCCAATAAATTAAACAGGACCTGGCGCATCCGCAGCTGGTCGATGAACAGCAGCGGCATATCCTCTACCGCAATCTCCAAACTCAGATTCTTCTCTTCCGCCTGGTGGCGAAAAACGCTGGACACTTCCTGGCAGATAACCACAAAATCGGCTTTTTCGAGCACAATAGGCATCTGCCCGGCCTCAATTTTCGACAAGTCCAGGATGTCATTGATCAGCTGCAGCAGCGCATTGCCGGCATAATGGATGGCTTGCAGGTACTCCTGCTGTTCGGTGCGGGAGAGGCGCTCGCGTTGGAGCAGCTCACTGAAGCCTATGACCGCATTGAGCGGCGTGCGGATTTCGTGGCTCATGGTAGCCAGGAAGAAGGTCTTGGCCAAATCGGCCTCCTGTGCCGCCTTCATAGCGAGTTCCTGCTGGCGTTTGCTTTCATTGATGTCAGTGATATTGATTGCCGTCTCAATGATGTTAATGACTTTCCCGTCGGCACCGGCGATGGGCTCTGCGGTCACCAGGAATTCAAAATGATTCACCACGACCTCGCAGATGGCCGCAGTGCCGGAATGCAGAACTGCCGCTAAGGGGCGGTCGCGGGGCGCGAGCAGCCCTCCGAACAGCACGTCCTCGCCCAGTTCCAAGGCAATGGCTTCAGTGATGCCGAAGTGGCGGCAGACCGCTGAGTTCACCCGCAGCAGCTCTCCGCCGGCGTCATAGAGCCAGATGGGGATCTGGAGATTGTTCAGGATCAGCCGTTTTTCCTGATCTGCACTGTGAATTGCCGCCAGCTGTTTCTTCTGCATCTGCGCCAGCGCCACAATTTTACTGGTGGAACGGATGATGTTCACGTCGATGTCCGAGAACAGACGCTGCTCGCGGATAAAAAAGAACGAAATTATCCCCCACAACTCGCCTTCCACGCTGATCGGCGCGGCAATCAGCGAGCGCACCCGGCACCCCTGCAGCTGCGCGGAGTATTCGCATTCCTGGAGATCGGAAATAATCAGCAGCCGGTCCTGCCGGTAAATATCCTGCAGGCCGGAATAGAGCTTCAGGAGGGCCGGACGGTCCTGCTCCCAGATATCCTGCAGTTCGGGCTCAGTCCACTCGCATTGCAGTTCGTACTGGGTTCCGGAATCGTTGTAGGTTCCCACGCTGACCCGGTCGCAGCGCAGCTGCTGGCGGATAGTGCTGAAAATCTGCCGGAGGTTGTTGCCGAAATCCGTCTCCAGGACAATCTGCGACAGGCAGTTATTGAGAATCCGTTCACTTTCCACGAAGTTGTTCAGCTTGCTGATCAGAGCCTTCTGCTGCTGCTCCAAATTGTAATTGCTGCTGATGTCCATAAACGAGGACAGGAGCAGATTCTTGCCGCCGGGGATTTTTACCGGCAGCTTGCTGACCTGGAAGACCTGATGTCCACACCCGGGGAAATCGGTCTCGAGGATTTGATGCACCGGCTGCTCGCTGTCCATAACCCTGGCGTCCTCTTCCCGCAGTTGCGCCGTCTGTCCGGAGAAGATGCTGATTTCATAATCCTGCAATCCCAGGATGGACTGCGCTTCCAGGCCGGTCAAGCCGGTAAAGAACCGGTTGCAGAGGGTGTAGCGGAAGTCGTTGTCCGCATCTTTGGCCACGATGCCCACTGGCAGCGTATCCAGCAGCACGCTCAGCATTTTCCGGGCTTCCATCTCCTCCTGCTTGGCCTGCTCCAGTTCCGTGACATCGAAGCCCAGGCCGATCAGCAGCTGCACCCCGTCGTAACGCCGGTACGGCATGCGCACCATCCGGATATAGCGGAATGAGCCATCTGAACGCAAAGCTCCTTCGGTGGACTCGATCTTCCGGCCGGCTGCCACCACCCCCCGGTCGTCGCCGGCGAACTGCCCCCGGTCACCGCCCCGGCTGCGCAATTCGAGGTCATTGTGGCCCAGCAGTTCTGCCTTGGGGCAGTTGACAAAATCGCAAAAAGTGTCGTTGGCCTGCAGATATCGGAAGTCATGGTCCGCGTCTTTGATGAAAAAATAGCAGGGCAAGACATCCATAATAGTTTGAAAAAGCAGGGCATTATCCAAGTACTTCTGCTTGTTTTCCTCCCGCACTGTGATATCCTGAATAACCCCGAAAATCCGCCGTTCATTGGTGGATCCGTAGCGGCGCCAGGAGGCAATGATGTTATAGTAGCGCAGTTTGCCGTTGGTCAGGGAGCGGAAGGACTGCCGCAGCACCGAGACCGAACCGTTAAGGAGCTTGTGCCACTCCCGGGACAGCAGCGGGATATCCTCGTCATGCACCCAACTCAACCCGCTCTGGGGCTGACCGCTGGCATCCATGACCCAGAATTTGCGCTGATCCGGCCCCGCCGGCACCTCATCGGGCAGACATTCGAAGGTCTGCATGCTGGCCAGTCGGGTCGCGAATTCCAGGCTCTGCAGACTGGCATTAAACATATCCCGCTGGCGGTACTGCTCAGTCACATCCCGGAAAACCAGCACCGCGCCGGCAATTTCGCCTCCGTCATTGCGGATTGGTGCCGCGCTGTCCGCGATATGATAGCGCTGTCCGCTGCGGGAAATCAAGTCCGTGTGGTCGGCCAGCTCGACAATCCTGCCGCTCTGCAAAGCCAGGGTCACCGGTGAGACCGCCGGCT
>JAAYYJ010000077.1 GCA_012515455.1 Oligosphaeraceae bacterium | reverse complement strand
GGGCAGCGACCCATCTTGATCACATGCATCTTCTTCAGCGAATCCTCGGCCGCACTGACCGCTTCGCGCTCGGCGACCTTCTTCAGGCGCTGGCTGAGGCTGCCGTCCTCGTCCTCCAGAAGCATCACATCGAGCTCGAGATTCTCACGCTGGTCCTCGGGCAGCCCCAGACTGGTGTCAAGAGTCTTCTCGAGGTCGTCATCCTTGCTGTTGCGTCGTCCAAATAATGGCATACCTGTACCTGTTTTCGGGAATTGAGGGCTGGAAGAAACAATGATCCGCCTGCGGGGATGCAGACTGCAGCGCTTGTTCTTTAGACACCCAAAAAGATGGAATGGTTTTAATTTACAGTATTATCCGGCTGATGCAAGGGCGAAGCCCGCGGTTCCTATTCGCAGAAGCCGCAGGCGTACTGGTATTGCGATTTGGCCCGCAGAAGATCGGCCGAGGCCACCGTCAGACGCTGCAGAATCACGGTCAGATTCTTTTGCGCATCGAGGACATCCACGCTGGAGCCCTCGCCGAGGCGGAAGCGCTCCTGCTCGGACGAGACGGTCTCCCGCGCCGCCTGCATGCCCTTGCCGATGATCTCAATCCGGCGACGGGCGGACAGGAAGTTCAATTCCGCATTCTTCATCTCGCGGGACACGGTCAGCTGAGCCTGCTGCAGCTCGGCTTTCAATTCGCTGATCAAGGCCGCCAGGCGGGCCAGACGCGCCTTGCTGCCCTGATAATCCAGCGGACGGGTCCAGGTCAGGGTGATCTCCCCGCCGAGGTATTCATCCGAGAGCTTGCGGTGCACCTCGAACGGAGTATCGTTGTTCTCGCCTCTGCCCGACACCCCGACATTCAGGCTGAGATTGTCCTTCATCTCCTCCTCAATCCGGTCGTATTCAGCCCGGGTGGCCTGCTGACGGTGCTGGATGCTCAGGACCAGCCCCCGGTACTGCATCGCTTTCTCCAGCGGGACACTGCTCAGAGCGGTCTGGCTGCCACCCAGCTCAACGATGATTTCCGGCGTCGCCCGCAGCTTGACCTCGCGGCTGCTGCCCAGCAGATTGCCCAAGGTGACCAGGCTTAAAGCATAGCGGTTGCGGGCCTTCTCCTCGTCTTCCAGACCGATCTGCAGCTCGCGCTCCGCCGAATGGACCTGGTAATCCGGAATGGCCTTGAGGCGGGTCAGCTCATGAGCGTCCTTGACCAGTGCGGCGAAGCGCTGGCTGGCACCCTGGGTGACATTGTAAGCCGACAGCGCTTCATAGGCGCTGATGTAGGCCTGTTCGACCTGGTAGCGCAGTTCCTGGCTCAGGGCCAGCAGTTCGCTGACCGCCCGGTTGTATTCGGCCAAGGCGGCGCTGCGCCGGTGTCCGAGGAGGGAAAAACCGCGGTCTTGCAGCAGCGGGATGCGGACTCTCAGTCCGAAGGTGTTCTGATATAACTCCTTGTACCCGCCGACGTCATCGAGCAGCTCACTACGGGCCCCGATGTTGAAGTACGCGCCCGGGGCGATGGCCCGGGCCAGGCCGGCCTCCACCGCATAACTGTCCGGCGACAACACCGTGTAGTCGCCGGACAAGGGCACATTGCGGGAATTCTCGCCTTTGCCGGCCGCCGCATACAGCTGGGCGTCGAAGAACTCCAGCAGCTCCTCATGTTGCTGCAGGGCCTGCTCAATGCGGGCCCGGGCGGCGTTCAGCACCGGGCTGTTGGCTTCGGCTTCCTGCAGCAGCTCGAGCAGTTCGTTGCCCCGTGCCCCGGGCAGGTTGAAAAACAGCACCCAAAAACCGATCCAGACCAGTATGGCCCGCTGGAAATGTCCAATAGTCATAATATTGTCGCTGTCCATGGCAGAATGTGGATCGTCCTTGTGGACAGTTGGAAAAAGTCAATCGGAGTGGAAAAACCGGCAACCACTATACTATAAAGCCTAAGCCGCAGGATAAAAGTCAAGCCGCGCGGGAAAATATAATTATCGCACATTTGCCGCTCTGCCCGGCACACCTCTGCCGCCCCCCCGGGGCAGGCTCATTCCGGCCGGAATTTCACGCAGACCGGCTGGTCCTTCAGGGTCAGGAATGGCCCCTCGACCGGGCTCAGGCGCCCGCTCTGCGCCTCGAACCGCAAGCAGAGCAGATTGTCGGTGTACTGGCAGGCGACCAGCACAAAACGCCCGCCGGGCACGAAGGCAAAATCGCGCGGCCAGCGTCCCGGCACCGGGGAGATGGCCTGCAGGCTCAGGCCCCCGCTGGCGGGGTCCACCGCGAACACCGCCAGGCTGTCGTGCCCGCGGTTCGAACAGCAGAGGTGCCGTCCGTCCGGACTGAGCTTGATGCCCGCGGCGGTGTTCTCGCCCCGATAACCCGGGGGCAGCAGCGGCAGCGTCTGCAGGCGGCGCGGGCGGTGCGGCTGATGCAGGTCCCAGACCGAGACGCTGGAGGCCAGTTCGTTGGCCAGGTAGGCGTAATGGCCGTCGGCGCTGAAGACCAGGTGGCGCGGCCCGGCTCCGGGCTGCTCTACCAGGTCCGCCTCGGGCACCGGAGTCAGGGCCCTGTCTCCGGCGGCCGGCAGCCGGTAGGCCCTGACGGCATCGAGGCCCAGATCGACGATGTACAGCAGGTCCTCCGCCGGAGGCAGCTCGGTGCAATGGATGTGCGCGGATTCCTGCCGGCTCGGATGCGGGCCGCGACCCGAGTGCTGCAGGCGGATGGCATCCCCGGTCAGGCTCCCGTCGGCCTGCAATGCATACACCACTGCGCTGCCTTCGCGGTAGTTGGCAGCGTAGAGATATTTCCCCGCCCGGTCAGTCTTGACGTAGCAGGGCGGGCCGGCAAAAGCCGGCCGGGCGTTCAGGAACTGCAGCTGGCTGCCGTGGATGGCGTAGGCCGCCACCCCGCCGCCGCCCTGGGCCGCGAATTCCGGGCTGCGCACGCCGGTGTACAGCCGCCGCCCATCCGCGGAGAGGTGCAGGTAGCTCGGTTTTTCAATGCCGCGGTTGATGCCCAGCAGGCGTAATGCGCCGCTGTCGCCGTCGACGCTGACTGCCGGGATGCCGTAGGACGGCCCGGCATAAGTGCCGATGAAGGCCAGATGCTCGCTCATATCTTCACTCCAGCGGAGAACAGGATACAGTTATGGCCGGACTGCCTGAAACAGCCCGGCCATCATTTCATCCGGCCAGGCCGGACACGAGGATTTTCTGCGCCTCAGGCGTAAACCGGCCCGAGCAGGGCGCAGGCGCGGAAATCGTCGCCGCCGCAGCGGTCCCACAAGGTGGGCCGGAAGATATCCTCCGGCGCGACGTTATGCATATCGACCGGGATGCGCAGCATGGCATTCAGGGTGATCATATCGGCTCCCAGCAGTCCGAAGGAGTTCCCGTCGTGGTTGGGGCCGATCTTCGACATGTACTCGTACGAGCTCATGCCGCGCGGGGTCCAGAAGGTCTCCGGCCAGGTCGCATCGGTGACCCGGCTGATGTGGCTGGCGACCTTGTCGGGCAGGGTCACCGTCGAGCCTTCTACCACCGAGCAGGTCAGCTGATCGCCGATCACGTTGTAGCGGTAGGCGGTCAGGGGAATCCCGCCGGGGGAGGTGAAATGGCTGGACAGGCCGTCGCAGGGGAAGTAAGTCAGGGCGGCATTCATGTAGGTGGTGCCCTTCACCGCCTGGGCAATCAATTTTTCCTGCAGGGCAGGGTCGGCCAAAATGGCCTGCCAGACCTCCTGGATGCTCATCTTCTGCGAACCCTTGACCAGCTTGTAGATGTCCACCGCGTAATCCAGCGCGCCGGCCCCGGAATTGCGCTTGTCAATGATGCCGAGCGGGCAGATTTTCTCCACATCCACGCCGGTGGCCTTCTTGATCGAGGCCGGGGTCCAGTTAGTGCGGATGTCGGCAAACAGCTGCGGCACCCCGCCGGACAGCAGATTGGCAATCAGCATCCCGATGCCGTTCTTGGAGTCGTTCTCGGTGGCGACCACCCGCGCGCCGGTGAAGCCGTTCCAGTCGAAGGAGCTGTTCAACAGCGACTCGGTGACGTCGAAATTGGGGTTGTAGTC
>JAAYYJ010000076.1 GCA_012515455.1 Oligosphaeraceae bacterium | reverse complement strand
TCAGCTGGCTGCAGCGGAGGAGCTGTTTTTTTCTTTTTAAACATAAAGGCAAATTGCTGCAGTAGCCCTCCAAAGGACAGGATCAGGTCCAAGGTCAGGCATCCAAAGACTACCCAGGCGAGAATTACCTGCCAGCTCACCTGCCCTTTCATGCCAATCAGCAAGGCGAAAAACCACGCAATCACCGGAATATTCAAGCGCAGGATTTTGATTTTATGAGAACCGGCATTGGCATCGATTTCGGCTTTCCGACTGTTCATCAGCTGACGCTGATAAGCGTTCTGCTGCTCCTGCATGGTTTTCTCAAACTCTTTCTTGGCTTTCTGCAGTTCAGCATTGCTCTCCTGGCGCTGCTGCTCCAGCTCCGTCCGCACCTTCTCCAGCTCAGCCTCATTGCTCAAAGAAACAACTTTCAGCCCCTTGGTTTGGGCCTCCTTGACCGCAGAGGCGAAGGAGGCTTCCTGCTCGGTAACCGATTTTAGTCGGGCAGCAATCTCCTTCTCCCGGGCCGCAAGAACCGACTCTTGCGCCGATAAAGCTTTCCGGAGCTCGGAGGATTCAGCTTCTGCTTTAGTGCGAATTTCTGCCGCAGTCTTCGCCGCCTTTTCCTTGATCTCCGCGATATCAGCAGTCAGCTTCTCCATAAATGCCTTCTTGACATTCTCTTTCTGCTCCTCAAACTGCCGTACTGCCTCTGCCAGACGCTTCTTCTCCGCTTCGCTGCTGCTCTTGGCCTCGGACAACAGTTTCTCGGCTTCCTGAATTTTCGCCCGGGACTGCTCTTCGGCCTTAGCCACAATCTCAGCCGCTTTACTCTTGGCCTCATCGGCGACCTTCAAAGCCTTTTCAACCAGTACCTTCTGACCTTCCTCACGTTTTTTGCTCAACTCGGCTTCGATTTTACGGTGTCCGTCCTCGCGCAACTGCTTGATCTCCTGCTCCAGCTTACCCGCCAGGGCCTTCTTGGTCTCCGACAGCTTTTGCTCCAGCTTCGCACTCTCCTCAGATGCCCGGGCGGATAAATCCTGCCGGAATTTGGCTTCAGCCTCGACACGCTGCGTTTCCACTTGCTGCATCGCAGCTGTCATCTGCTCCTGGATTTGGCGATTGGCGTGATCAACCAGTGCCTTGGCCTGCTCCTCAGCCGCGGAAATTACCTCCTGACGCTCCTTCTCCGTCTTCGCCAAGATCTGCTGCCGCTCCTGCTCGGCTTTCAAACGGGCAGATTCGATGGCCAGTTCCATCTCCCGCTCAGCCTGACGTCGTGCGGTCTCCATCATTCGTTCGACTTGTGCCAGACCACCGCCACCCAGCTGTTGGTAATAATTGGTCTGGGAAGTCTCGCCGGCCTGACCCAAC
This sequence comes from Oligosphaeraceae bacterium, assembly GCA_012515455.1. Classification (GTDB taxonomy): domain Bacteria; phylum Verrucomicrobiota; class Lentisphaeria; order Oligosphaerales; family Oligosphaeraceae; genus JAAZIZ01. The sequence goes on along the minus strand of JAAYYJ010000076.1, from coordinate 4,750 downwards.
TGCGATATACCAGCCCCAGGAACGCGGGTGGACGTTGCCGAGGCACCGCCATACTGCGGCGGAAAAGGCGGCGTACCAGGATGAGGAAACTGCGCTGGCGAGGGCTTGGCACTGGGCGGCGGGACCTCGGTGGTAGCCAGGCCAGGACCAGGAACGGCTGAATGCGCGACCTTGGCAACTTTCAAAGGACGGCCAGATACCATGGTCCCCTGCGGCGCAGCAACGTCCAACTGCATCGGAATACTGCACTGCTGGCAAGACACTCCGGGAACAGCAGATGGCAGCTGTACACGAGAACCACACTTGGAACAGACGTAATTGACAGCCATTTTCTTACCTCAGAAATTTACCTGCGCAGACAGCCTGCTCATTTCGACTGGCACAGGCTGAACGAAGCCTTGACCCCATTCATTTCCACTTCCTGCATGCTCTCGCCCCGACCCGGCGTAATGCTGACTGCCAGAGTCTCGGCGCAAATATAGGCACTCTGGGCCGCAATGGCCTCGCTGACTGCAGCGGGAGCATCATACTGGATGACAATGCGGTCAGTGACGGCAAAACCCAACTCCTTGCGCAGATTCTGCAGTTTGCTGACTACTGCCCGGGCCCAGCCCTCCATTATCAAGGACGGCGTCAGGCGGGTATCCAAAGCGACGGTGATTTCACCTTCATTGGCAACTGTAAGACCATCGCGCTCACTACGCTGAATCAGGATGTCCTCTGAGGTCAGGCTAAGTGTCGCTAGACCGGCCACTTCTACCTGAACACTGCCGCCACCCAGTACATGCAAAATGCTCTCCGAAGGCAAAACCGCAATCGCTGCGGCCAGGTCTTTAAGCTTCTGACCATATTTGGGACCGAGACGCTTGAGATTCGGCTTGGCACTCAGGGTTACCAGCTCTTCCTCATTGGCCTTGATCTGCACTTCCTTAACATTCAACTCCTCGGCAATCACCACCACCATGCTCTGCAAATCCCGCCGCACTGCCGCATTGGCCGAAACCAGCACCGCCGCGGACAGCGGCTGACGTACTTTCATGGCCGTCTGAGAGCGCAGATACCGCCCCAGCGAAACCGCCTGCATCGTCCGGGACATCTGCTCGTTCAGCGAGACATCCAGCAGTTCCTGAACCAACGCGGGATAATCGCAGAGATGCACCGACTCCGGCATGTCCTCAGTCCGCAGGTCCCGATAAATTGTCTCAGTGATGAAGGGAATAAACGGCGCCGCCAATTGACAGAAGCTCACCAGCACATAGTATAAAGTCTGATACGCTTCCTCCTTATCCCGGTCGTTGCTGCTCTTCCAGAAACGCCGGCGGCTGCGCCGGATATACCAGTTGGTGAGGTCCTCAATAAAACCGGTGAAACGCGTCGCTCCCTTCTGCAGATCGTAGGCATCCAGCGCGGCCCGGAAATCCGCCACCGTAGCCGTCAGGCGGGAGAGTATCCAGCTGTCCAGTACATTGGCCGGGTTGCGGGGATAACGGAGCGCACCGGCCGCCGGCCGCCAGTTGTCAACCCGGGCATAAGTCGCCAGAAAGCTGTAGGAATTCCAGACCGGCAACAATACCGTCCGCATCACCTCGCGTACCGCAGTCTCACTGAAGCGCAAGTCTTCGGCCCGCACCACCGGTGAGGACAACATGCACAGGCGCAAGGCATCGGCACCATATTGGTTGATGACCGCCATCGGATCCGGATAATTCTTGAGCCGTTTGGACATCTTCCGGCCGTCCTCGGCCAGCACCAGCCCATTCACCACCACATTCCGGAAAGCGGGTTTGTCGAACAGGATGGTCGAGAGCACCACCAGAGTATAGAACCAGCCGCGGGTCTGGTCCAGACCCTCGGCAATGAATTCGGCCGGGAAGGTCTCTTCCACCTTCCCCTTGTTCTCAAAGGGATAATGATGCTGCGCATAAGGCATCGAGCCACTCTCAAACCAGCAGTCCAGCACCTCCGGGGTCCGCCGGTAGGTCTTGCCCCCGCGGTGAATCTCAATCTGGTCTATATAATGCTTGTGCAGGTCCTCCACCTTGACACCGGACAACGCCTCCAATTCAGCAATCGAGCCCACACAAATAATATCGGCCGGGTCCTCAACATTGATCCACAAGGGCAGGCATGACCCCCAGAAACGGTTGCGGCTGATATTCCAATCCTTGGCTTCAGCCAGCCAGTTGGCAAAACGCTTCTCGCCGACATACTCTGGCATCCAGCGAATCTGGGAGTTGCTCCGCAACAGCCGCTCATGCAAATCCTCCACCCGGACATACCAGGCATCAATGGCCCGGTAAATCAAAGGCGTGTCGGTGCGTTCGCAGAAAGGATAACTGTGTACGATGGTCGATTGCTGCACCAGCTTGCCGAGTTGCTTCAATTGCCGGATTATGCCCTTGTCCGCATCTTTACAGAACTCTCCCGACCAATCTGGAACCGCAGAGGTGAATTTCCCATCCTCATCCAGGGGATCGACCAGCTCAATGCCGGCCGCCCGGCAGACGCGGTAGTCATCCTCGCCGTAAGCCGGTGCCTGATGCACCACCCCGGTGCCGTCGCTGGCGGTGACATAATCATCAGTCAGAATCCGGAAGGCGTTGGGACGCTCCTGGGCAAAATAAGGAAAAATCGGCTCATACCGGCAGCCCTGCAGGTCGCGCCCTTTCAGGGTGCCCAGCACCGTATATTCGCTTTCGTCCTTGTAATATGCCGACAGCCTGGACTGGGCCAGCAAGTAGACATCAGTGCTGTCGCCGTCTTTGACCAGACAATAGTCAATCTCCGGACCGACGCAGGCGGCCAGGTTGGCCGGCAGCGTCCAGGGAGTGGTGGTCCAGACGATAATATAGGCAGTCAGACCCTCCAGGCACGGAAAAGCCGGCGTGGTCTCGAGGAGCTTCATGCGAATCGTGACCGCGGGGTCCTGCACATCCTGATAATTGCTGTTGGCTTCAAAATTCGACAGCGGGGTATTGAGTTTCCAGCTGTAGGGCATAATGCGATAGGCCTTGTAAATCCGCCCCTGCTCCCAGAGTTGCTTGAAGACCCACCAGATGCTCTCCATGAATTTGGCATCCATGGTCTTGTATCCGTTGTCAAAATCCACCCAGCGGCCCATGCGCCGGACTGTGGCCTTCCATTCATCGACATAGCGCAAGACCATCGACCGGCATTGCTCATTGAACACCGCCACGCCGCACTCCTTGATGGCCGGCGCACCGGCCAGCCCCAGCACATCCTGGGCCAGACTCTCAATCGGCAAACCGTGACAGTCCCAGCCAAACGTCCGCTCGACATATTTTCCTAGCATGGTCTGATATCTGGGAATGACATCCTTGATGGTCCCGGCCAGCAGATGGCCGTAATGCGGCAGACCGGTAGCAAAAGGCGGGCCGTCATAAAACACATACGGCGTGCATCCCCGGCGCTGTTGCACGGATTTCTCAAACACCTGCTGCTGGTCCCAGTACTCCAGGACCCGCTGTTCCCATTCGGCCAACGTCAGGCCAGTGGCGACATTATCAAACATTTGCAGTATCTCGATGGTTAATAATCACGTTTATCCTACGTCAGCCGCAGGGCCGCCAAGCCCCGCAACTGACCTCATTTTATTATTCCTGCCAGGATTCAATCTTGCTGTAAGGTATCCGCAGCTTCTGGGTGCCGCCTTCACGCCCGCCGGTCTCAACCAGCACCACTGACTCTTGAGCATCGAGAATCTGCAGCACCACGAACGCATTCCCCGACACCACCACATTCCAAGGACCGGCCGGAACACCACTGTCGGTGATCGCCAGACGCTCAAAATAACGCTGATTCCAGACCTGCTCCGCTACCCCGGATTGCTCCGGCTCAGACGGCTTAACCCCTTGAAGTTCCAGCATCTTCTGACGCTCAATCTCCTGCTGCTCCTTCTGCCGGCGCTCCGCCTCCAACTGCTTCCGGCGCTGCGACCCGCCTTGCAAATCCATGGCGAACAAGATCACCACAGGATACAGCACCGGCAGAAAAAACCCCAGGAGGAAGTGCAACCAGCCGGCATGACGGCGGCTCAGGGCGATGGACGCCGCCCAGCACCCGGACCCGAGCATCAGCGTAAAGACCAGCAGTAGCACCGCTCCGGCTACCGGGTTGAACTCGACCTGCTCAGCACCCAGTTTATCCAGACCGGCCTGGGATATCCTGGCGATAAATTCCGCAATTTTGACGATAATCGCCCAAGCAGTGCGCAGCCAACTCTCTTTTTCCATAGTTGCCTGTACTCCAATTTATGGCTATATATTCCACTGACGCTTCTGAGACTCGCGGAACCAGCGGTCCTCAATCTGCATGTAAATGATGTACAACACAAAAATGATCACAAAAATGTTATCGAAACTCCCCAGCGAGGGCACAAACACCTCATAGATCAAGGCGGCAAAAAACGGCGCGATGCAACAATGCAACCCCATGCTGATGCTCAGAGAAAAATTCCGCCCCAGCGCCCGGCGGCGGAACTGCACCGCCAGGGCAAAGAACAGCGCGAACAGAACCACACTGGCCAGCATCGAAAACCAGTACGAGAGCAGCAGCGCCGGAGACAGCAAGACCAAACACCAGACCTGCACATAATCCAAAAGCACCTCCCGGCTGAAGACCGCCGGAAGAGTCCCTGCCCTTTGGCTTTTCTCAAAACCGGCAATTATCTTCGGAGTCAGTATGGTCAGCGTGCGGACTTCACCTTCCGGCTGCCCCGCCGACAACCATA
>JAAYYJ010000075.1 GCA_012515455.1 Oligosphaeraceae bacterium | reverse complement strand
CGCAAAATACACCTATTCCGACCGTCCTTGAGTCTCACCCGGGCAGGCATTTGCGTTGCATTTCCCGGCGGTCCAGTCCGGGATGCAGGATCAGCTTCTTGCCCTCGGCCTGCCCGGCGGCCTGCAGTGCGGGGTCCCAGGTTCGCCTCTGGCGGGAGAATTTCACCAGCCGGGGATAGAGGCAGTGCAGATATTCCTGCAGTCGTTCCTGGTGGTCTCTGCCGCTCTGCACCAAGGCTTGCACCTCTGGGCTCTCATTCTGCTGCCGCAGCGCGTCGCGGAACCCCCGCAACAGCCCCTCCGCGAATTCTTTGCGGCCCCGGGCCCCGGGATTGGCGGCCTTGATCTGCCAGGAGAGTTGTTCCCAGGAGCTGTCGATTTGCCGCAGCAGGCAATCATAGACATACGAGGCGATCTTGACTTTACTGCAGGAGCCATGCACCACCAGCGCATAGCCCCGCCGTTGCATCAGGAAGTCCGGCTCCTGCATCCAGACCACCGCGACCTGGTAGAATTCCTGCAGGATATTGGCCAGAATCAGCAAGTGGCTCTCCCGGCGGGGCACCGGTTGGCCGACCGCCCAGGCGACGTACTCCTCCTCCCGGCTCTCTGCCTCGGGCAGGCTCAGAGAATATTTCGCGGTCAGTTCCCGTGCTTTCAGCAGGGCCTGGCGGGCTTCGTGTTCATTGGCGCTCTCGGAGAGGGCCAGCAGCTTCTGGACCTTGCTGGTCAAACGGGCCTCGGCGCTGAGAGACTCATTCTCATCTGCTTGCATCCGCTGATCCAGGGTCGGATACGTGCCGCTGGCGGCGGGATTGGCACCGATCGCCCGGCACACCGCGCGGAATTTCTGGCCGTGGGCGGATTCCTGGACCTCCGGGAAGCATTCGCTGACGACCTGATGGGCGACTTCGTGCCGCAGCACTTCCAGCACAGACTGCCAGGAGTGCTGCAGCAGGAGCGAGAGATTGATCTCCAGCAGGCGTTTCTCTCCGCCATGCCAGCAGCCCCAGCCGTCCATTCTGGCATTGAGGCTGAACAGGGGCGGGCGCAGTCGATGCTGCCACTCGGCAGGGAAACATGAGGTCAAGGATTTCCATTCATTTAACAACGCCGTAGATACCGCCACGGCAATATTCTGCCCCAACATTTCTTCGGCCACGATTTGCTCCAATGATTTTGTCGACATAATAAGCTGAGAAACTGTTTTTGGTGTGGGTGGGGGAGTGAGCTGCGAGAGTGGCAGCGGCCGCAATGCAGGCATGCTCATAATATAAGCTCTGAAACGCATCTCCGGCACTCCGCGCGAGGCCGCCCCGGCTCTATTTGCAGGACAATCCCGGTCCCATCTTTCATTTGGCTTGGCAGGGAGCAGTCTTAGTCCCGCACCCTGCCACGGCAAATATTTTGCCGCTTGCGTTTGCCGAACCGCAAAGTGCTTTTATATTCTAGAATGCCTGCACTGCCGCCAAGGCTGCTGCGGCCAGCCGCATCATAACCCCAAGCAAGAAAATTGGACATGAAGAATCAGATAATTGTATTCCAGGGTGATTCCATCACTGACGTCGGTCGCAGCCGCGAAGTAGAGCAGGAGCGGCGTCCGAATTCCCAGCTCGGAGGCGGTTATCCGGCTCTGGTCGCGGCCAGGCTGCTGCGCGACCGCTGCTGCGACTCCCTGCAGTTCCACAACCGCGGCATCAGCGGGAACCGGGTGGTGGATTTATATGCGCGCTGGCGCCGTGATGCCTTGAATTTGCGCCCTGACATCATCAGCATCCTGATCGGCGTCAACGACACCTGGCATGACAACGTGCCCGGCAACCCCAACGGCGTGGAAGTGCCGCGGTATGCCAGAATCTACCGTGAATTGCTCAGCTGGACCCGCTCGGCCCTGCCGGCAGTCAAGTTGGTACTGATGGAGCCCTTCGTGCTGCCGTTCGGAGCAGTGCAGGAGCATTGGCTGGCCGAGATGGACGCCCGCCGGCAGGTGGTAACCGAGCTGGCCCAGGAGTTCGCCGCCCAATTTGTGCCCTGCCAGCAGATTCTCAACCAGGCTTGCCAGGAAATGCCCCAGGAGTACTGGCTGACCGACGGCGTGCACCCGACTCTGGCGGGGCATCAGCTGCTGGCCGATGCCTGGCTGAAGCACAGCCAGGAGCTTTTTTAACCCGCAACCGGATTCGTGCCGCCTCGGAATCGAATTATGAACAACATTGAGCAAGCAGCCTGGATTTGGACCGCACCGGATGATTGCGGCAAGGATATCTACCGCTCCTTTCAACGCCAGCTGGATCTGCCGGCACTGCCGGACCAGCCCATCACGGTGGAGATTTCCGCCGATTCGACTTTCGAGCTGCTGATCAATCGCCGGCGCTGCCCGCTGACCCAGTTCTCCGACTACCCCGACACCCGCACCTACTCGACCGCCGAGGTCAGCGAATTTTTCCATCCCGGCCGCAATGAGATTACGGTTATTGTGCATTACATCGGGGTTGATTCATACACCTACCTGACCGGGAAGCCATACCTCAAAGCCGCGTTTTCCGCCGGGGCTGAAATCCTCTGTTTAAGCGACCGCAGCTGGCTGGCCGGCAAGGTCTCCAGCTACGACTCCAATGCCACCCCGGTGACCTTCCAGCTCGGGCTGCAATTCTGCTATCACGCCGGGCGCCAGAGCGAGGGCGACGGCGGCAAGCCAGCGTACCAGTACTCCGCTGCCGAAGCAGCGTACTGGCAGAGCCTGCGCCCGCGGCCTATTCCGCCGCTGCTGGAACTGCCCCGGCCGCCGACCTGCGTCTGCCAGCAGGGATATCTGAAACGGCCAGCGGCTGCCGTTGGCGGCGACCAGCCAGTGCCCCTGCCGGGGCAGACCTGCTATCGCGATTGGCTGCGGCCGGAAAAATACGCCGCCTTCTTCACGGAAGAGTCTTTGCGTGCCAGCGGCAACCTGGGTCGGCATAATATCCCCCAGCTGTCCTGGGACAGCTGCGAGCCGCTGGTCTTTGCCCCTCTGCCGGACGACTGCGACGGATACTACCTGATTATCGATTTGGGACAGGAGAGCGCGGGCTTCCTGACCTGCAAATTCGCCCTGCCGGAGGGGACCCGCGTGGACCTCGCGCACGGCGAGCACCTCGATGACGGACGCGTGCGGGGCACCTTCAACCGCTACGATTTTGCCGACCAATACCACAGCTCGGCCGGACTGCAGGAATTCACCTACTGCCACCGCCGCCTGGGGGCAAGATATCTGGAACTGCATTTCAGCGCCTTCCCGGCCCGCCCGGAAGTGCCCCTGCAGCTGTATTACGCTGGCATCGTTCCCGTGGAAGTCCCCCTGCCCAGCGCAGCGGAATTCCACTGCGAGGACCGGATGCTGCTGCGCATCAACGCAATCGCCGCCGCGACCCTGAAGCTTTGCATGCACGACCATTATGAGGACTGCCCCTGGCGCGAGCAGGCCCTCTGGACTTACGATGCACGCATGCAGATGCTGTACGGGTACTACCTGTGGGGGAATTACGATTACGTCGCCGCCTCCCTCAATCTGGTCGCTCAGTCTTATGACGGCGGCGATTACCTCGGCAAGGTCGCCCCGGCCCGCGGCAGAACTCGCCCCATACCCTCGTTTACCCTGGTCTGGGTGGCGGCTCTTTACGAGCACTACCTGCACAGCGGCTCACTGCAGCTCTGTCAGGAGAACATTGCCCTGGCCGACGTCATCATCGACAAGGCCATCAGCCGGCAGGACCCCGAATACGGGCTGTATTTCGCCGGCACGGATGCGAGCATTTGGCATTTCTATGAATGGGTCGGTCACTTGAATCAGCTGAACACCTACCCCCAATCGCTGTACAATGTCTATTTCTACGAATGCCTCCAGGCCGCCGCCAAAATCCACGCCGCCCTGGGGAATCAGTCGCGTGCGGCCGAACTGGGTGCCCGGGCCGCGGAACTCGGGCAAAAAGTGGAGAAATTGTTCTGGGAGGAAGGCCAGGGCTGGTATGGCGCACTGCTGCCCGGCCAGAATGACCTGGCTTACGAACATGTGCAGGCGGTGATGCTGGCCAACGACCTGGTTCCGGCAGAGAAGATGCCCCGGCTCAGGGATGCACTGCTGGCCGGGAAGCTGCTACCCAACAGTTTCGGCTCATTCGCATATTTCCTGGCGGCGATGATGAAGACTGGTCCCGCCGGCCGCGCCCATATCAGCAACTACCTGCAAGAGCTCTTCACCCCGGTAGCGCTCGCCGGCGCGACCTCGCTCTGGGAGACCGCCTACGGCAGCAAGGACATGGGCGGAGCCGGCAGCCTCTGTCATGCCTGGAGCAGCGTGATGCCCTACTTCTGCAACGCGTACATCCTGGGAATCAAACCGCGCCAGCCCGGCTATCGGGAATTCCTGGTCCAGCCTTACCCGGCGCATCTGACCCATGCCCAAGGCGGTGTCCCCACCCCCGCCGGTGAGATCAGAGTCTCCTGGCAGCGGCAGGGCGACGGCCTGGCCGTGGAGGTCAGCCATCCGCAGGGCCTCACTCCGGTGCTGGAGGCTTATCCGGAATACCCGATCCTCAAAGCGCAGTTTGTGGCCCGCGCCTGAACTCTTTCAACTCCAGGTCCTGATTATGTACATCAGCACCCAGCAATCCGACTGGCGGCAGATTATCTACTGCGGCATTGAAAATCAGCAGCTCGATTTCAAGGCCGCGCAGGATTGGAATGCCATTGGCCGCAGCGGGCGGGCGAAATTTGCCCGTCATGCCATGGCTTTGGCCAACACCTCGGGCGGCTATATCGTGATTGGTGTGGGTGAGGATGCCAACGGCAACCCCACCCAGTATACCGGCATGAACGAAAAGCAGGCCAGTTCCTTCGACCCCAGCAGCGTCGGCCAGACCATCAACCGCTACGCCGACCCGGCGGTGGAATTCGACCTGGTCAAACCGGTGCTGGATGAGAAGTTGTACGTGGTGCTGGTGGTCTATCCGTTCAAGAATCTCCCCCACATCTGCAACGACGTCTGTGATGACGAACTGCAGCGGGGGGTGTTCTACATCCGCACCACCGATGCCCGCAGCCGGGCCGCCTACCGCTCCAGCGAACTGCACGGCATTATCCAGCGGGCTTTGCGCAACCAGCGCCAGCTGCTCGGACGCATGCTGCGCGGCATCCTGTATGAGGACCGCCAGGCCGCCGAGCCCGCCGCCGAAGAGCAATTCACCGACCTCCTGCAGGGCGCCGGCAACAATTCCCGCTTATATCTGGGCAACCGGGTGACCCGGGAGAAGCCTTTTTTCGAGGCCGCGGTACATCTGCAGCAGCGTCGCAAGCTGCTGTCGCTGACCGACTGGCGCCGGCAAGTGGACAGCCTGGAGCGTCCCAGTCTGCATAATTTCCCCTGGCCGCTGCCCAATCCGCAGGAGCAGGTCATTTATGCCACCAACAACTCTCTGCGGGTGCATCCCAAGGACGCCGCGGCCCCGCAGAAATACTTCCTGGAACTGTTCCCGGATGGTCTGTTCTACTGTGCGGTGCTGCTGCCGGAGCTGCCGGGGCCGGCCATAGCCGGCAAGGCCCTGGCGCAATTATGCGCCATCGTGCTGGCTTTGGCCGGTGAGCTGTTCACCCAGCTTGGGCTGGGCAGTGAGCTGCTGACACTGTTCTTCAGCCTCAACAACACCCTGGAACTTAATCTGCTCCCCAATGGTCAAAACGGTCAATCTCAGCACCGCTGCCACATCCACGACATCAGGATTGTCAAAACCCGCACCGCCGGCGATTTGGAAGGCGGGGCTGCCGCCAGCACCGCAGCCCATGTCTACCGTGAAATTGGCGAACGCTTCAATTACAGCCAGAATGACGGTCAGGCCCGCGCCACCGCCAACGCGCTGCTGAGCTTCCTCTGCCGCTGACCCAGAATAACCGAACCCTTTTTCCTCCGAGGTCTTATGGCTGCCAAACTAGCCCCGGGAGATTCCTTCTTCTGTCAACATTGCCAGGCCCGCTCCGTGGTCAAAAGCAAACGCGAGTACACCGATTTCACCGTGACCCGCGAGTACTTGGTCTGCGCTTTCTGCCAGCATGAGCTCCCCGCCCCGGATACGGCTCCAGCGGGCAAGGCTCCGGCCCTGGCGCCCGCGCGGCCGCGCAATGCCCTGTCCGAGCTGCTGGGCGATGATGCGGTCCCGGAGCAGGCGGATGCGGCGGCGCTGCTGCAGGACAACCAGGAGCGGCGTTTCTGCAAGAACTGCGACTATAATTTCCTGACTCCGTTCAAGTGCCAATGCACCCTCAATCACCGGGAGGTGGAGCCGATGCAGGACTGCCCCGATTTCAGCCCTAAAAAATCCCGTTCCGGAATATGAATTTGCCGCGTCTTTTATTACTGGTTCTGGTTCTGTGTTTCTTCGCTGCCTCCTGCAGCCTGGACCCGTTCCGCGACCACTCCGGCCTGACCGCCGCCCCTATTCCGCGGCCGTCCGGCCGGCGTCCCGAATTCTGGGTGGAGTATTATCCTTATCCCTGCTGGCAGCAGCAGAACAGCATCAGTTACGCCCGCCCGGTGCCGGACTACAATGGCTGGACGGATATCCGCATGGAGAGAGACCTGGCGCGCTTGTCAGCCGCGGGGTTTCAGGCCGTGCTGCTGTTTTTCACTCCCGAGCATCTCGCCAAGGCCACCACGCTTGAGCGCGTGCACCGGTTTTATGCCCTGGCCGCCGCCCAGGCGATGCCCCTGCGCGTGGGCATTGTCCTCTCCCCCATGGCGAATGAATTTACTCTCCAGCTCGACAATGCCATGACCTTCTTCCGCCAGCAGGGCTTCGCCGACAAAACCAATGCCCTGAAATTTGCCGGCACCGCGTTGCTGTTTTTTGATCAGAATGTCAAGCTGCTGGGGCAATACCAGGGCGCGCTGGGGTATGTCCACTTCGGGGGCTACTGGCCCGCCAGAAGCGCCCCCCCCGGCCAGGTGCAGCGGGGATTCACCTGGGTCATCGCCGCCGACAACGGCGGCAACGCCCACCTGCTGCCGAAATACCATGACCGCTGGGCGGTCCCGCGCGGTCAGGGCGAACAGTTTACGGACGCCTTGCGCCAGGCCTTGCTCAGCCCGGCGGAGATTATCTGCGTCTCCAGCTGGAACAATTTCAACCGCGGCAGCTTTATTGAACCGAATTCGCTGGAATATGACCTGTTCTTCAAGATCTTCCAGGCCCATGCCAGGATAGTCACCGACTCCAGCCGCAGTCCGGCAGAACCGGCAGTACCGTAATGGCGGTGCTGCCGGGAAGAATGGCAATCAGAGGCTATATTATTATTTTTACCTCTTGTGAGCCCTCAACAACCCTCAAGTCAAGGAGAAAACATGTCTTT
>JAAYYJ010000555.1 GCA_012515455.1 Oligosphaeraceae bacterium | reverse complement strand
GGGGCCGCGGCCGTAGTCGCCGAGGTCCTTGCCGGTGCCGATGTCCATGCCGGTGTAGACCTGGCGTGAGTCGGCGCTGATGATTTCGCCGTTGAAGATGCGGGCGAGGGCGACGGCGAGTTGGGTTTTGCCGGTCGCGGTCGGGCCGGTGACCACGATGGTGCGTGGGATAGTATCGCTATGTAGTGACTGCATAAGGGGGGCGGGGCAACGGTGCAAGGTTGCGCAGGGGGGGGCTGCGATGCGGCCTCATGGTTTATTCGGGGCGGGTATCGGAGCGGCCTTGTCGCCGGCGGAAGGTGTGGTGGGCAGGTCGGGTATGGTGATCAGCTCGACGTCGATGCTGGCGGGGGTGATTTCCTCGGTTTCGATACCCAGGGGGAGGCTTGAGATGCGTACCTCGGCTTGGTATTTGCCTGGTTGGGTGGCGTTGCTCAGATCAAGAAAAGGCCGGAGTTGCTTGCCGTCGATGTCATTGAGACTGCGTGAGAGACCGCGGAGACGAATACTGATGAGCTGTTCGGGCAGTGCCGCCAGCCGCAGATTGTTTTTCAGTGGCAGCATGACCCCGGGGCTAAGGCTGGTGAATGACTGCGAGACGGTGCGGAGGGTATTTTCGACCACGACATTGACCGTGACCTGGCTGGGGAGAACGCGGACGGCAGGGTGGGGGGGAAGGAGGTCGAGGGGGACGCTGAAGCTCTTGGTGATGTCGGGGTTGAGCTGCAGGGATTCGGTGCTGATTTCGCGGAGATTGCGGACCACTTGGGATGGGCCGAGAACGCGTACAGTGTCGGGTTGGGCTGTGGCGCTGAGTTCAAAACCGCTCTTGACTTTGCCCTGGGTGTTGACGTGGACTTTGAATTGTTCCTGCTCAATGACATCAAAAGGTATGGCCAGGTTATTAGGTTGGAAAGTTTTGATGTTGACGCGCAGGGGTTTTTTCACCACGTGGCGGTTGCGTAGCTTGAGATAGTAGATGCCGGAGTGCTCGTAGGTCGTGGGCAGGGCGACTTCGATCTGGAAGAGCTCGGGGGCCAGCTGGGTCATTTTACTGGGGGTGCTGGCTTCGAGATCAACCAGGAAGCTGTCTTCCTTGAGGTAGAATTTACGCGTGTCGTATTTGACTTTGACGCGGACTTGCTGGACTGGCACGACGCTGCGGAGCTGGACGTCGACGAGTTTCCAGACGAGCAAGGCGAGGCCAAGCGCGACCAGTTTGCGCCAGAAGTCGCGGATGAAGAAGCGGTGATGTCGATGTATGCTCGCCATGGGCCTTACTCTTTCGAGTCGTCAGTGACGGTTTTGTTTTTTTTGATAGCCAGTGCTCCGAGCCATTGCATGGGCGACCACGAGGCGATGCGTGGTGCCAGTGCTGGTTCGGGGGGCAGCAGCACCTTGAGTTGCTGGTGGAATTGATCGATGTTGCCCATGGTGCGCAGATGGCCATTGAAGGCAATGCTGATGGCGCCAGTTTCTTCGGAAACGACGATGACGATGGCGTCGGTTTGTTCAGAGAGGCCGACGGCGGC
>JAAYYJ010000074.1 GCA_012515455.1 Oligosphaeraceae bacterium | reverse complement strand
GCCGAGACCCTGTTCTTCGATTACTGGCGCCAGTACAAACTGCGCATCAAGGTCATCCGCATCTTCAACACCTACGGCCCCCGGATGCACCCCAATGACGGGCGCGTGGTCTCCAACTTCATCGTCCAGGCTCTGCAGAACGATGACCTCACGCTCTATGGCGACGGCAGCCAGACCCGCTCCTTCTGCTATTGCGACGACCTGATTGAAGGCATGATCAGGATGATGGCCTCGCCGGATGATTTCATCGGTCCGGTGAATATCGGCAACCCCGGTGAATTCACCATCCGGGAGCTGGCGGAGAAAGTCATCGCCCTGACTGGCTCACGCTCGAAAATCATCTACCAGCCCCTGCCCCAGGACGACCCCCGCCAGCGCCGCCCGGACATCACCCTGGCCCGGGAGCACCTGTCCTGGCAGCCGCGCATCGGCCTGGACGAGGGGCTGCAGCGCACCATCGCCTACTTCGATGCGCTGCTCTCCGGCCGCCCGACCGCCTCGACTCGACCCTGATTTCCACTGTTTTTTTTACCTGCGCCGGCCTCGCAATCCGGCGCCTGTCACCGGCATTATCAACAAGGAGACGATTGCCATGGCATTGATTGCGGCACAAATGTACACCCTGCGTGAAGTCTGCAAGACTCCGGCTCAGATTGCCGTTGCTTGCGCCAAAGTCAAGAAGATGGGCTATGACGGCATCCAGCTCTCGGGCTGCGGTCCGATTGAGGCCCAGGAACTCAAGCAGATCCTCGATGGCGAGGGCCTGCAGATGGCCGCCACCCACGTCGGGCTCGATCAGCTGAGCGACGACACTGCCCGGGTCATCGATGAACACTGCCTCTGGAATTGCCACTACACCGCCATCGGCGGTTTCTTCCCCAAAGAGGCCTGGACCCTCGCGCTGTGGGAAAAGTTCATCGCCGATTTCAATGCCATCGGGGGCAAGTTGGCCGGCTCCGGCCTCAGCCTGGGCTACCACAATCACCACCACGAATTCTCGCCGGCTGATGGCCGGGTGCCGATGGACCTGTTGATCAACCGCCTCGACCCCGGGCTCTGGTTCGAGCTGGACACCCACTGGGTCGCCCGCGGCGGCGCTGACCCGGCCGCCTATATTGAGCGGGTCGCCGGGCGCATCCCCTGCGTGCATTTCAAAGACCTGACCATCGCCATGCCGGACCGCACTCCGAAGATGTGCGAGATCGGCGACGGCAATCTGAACTGGCCCCGGATTGTGCAGGCCTGCCGCTATGCCGGGGTGAAATGGTACATCGTCGAGCGCGATGCCGGGGACCTCGACCCCTTCGACAGCCTGGCCCGCAGCGTCTGGAATATGCGGGAAAAGATGGGCTTATGAGCCTGATTCCCTGGAGAGAATCATGAACATCCTGTTTATCGGTGCGGGGAAGATGGCCACTGCCCTGGCCGGCGGGTTGGTCCGGAACAAAGTCTTCCCCTTTGACAACATCGCCGCCTGCGACATCTCGGCACCAGCCCGGGAGAGCTTCAGCGCTGCCACCGGCCTGCCCTGCCAGGACAATCCCGCCGCCCTGGCCGGCGCGGCCGATGTGATCATCCTGGCCGTCAAGCCGCAGGTGGCCGAGGCCGCAGTCCTGGCCCTGCCGCCCCGCAAAGAGGACGTCTTGGTCATTTCCATCTGCGCCGGCATCAGCATCCGGAAACTGCGTTCCTGGTTCGGCACCGGCCGCATCGTCCGGGTCATGCCCAACACCCCGCTGATGGTCGGCAAAGGCGCCAGCTGCTACGCTCTGGGCTCCGGTGCCGATGAATCAGCCGCCAAGCTCGCGGACCAGATTTTCAGCCCCTTGGGCAAGGCCTGGCGGGTCGCCGAAGACTGGCTGGACGCGGTGACCGCCATCAGCGGCAGTGGTCCGGCCTACATGTTCGAATTCATTGAGGCACTGCGCCTGGCCGGGGTTAAACTCGGCCTGCCGCAAGACCTCGCCCTGGCCCTGGCGATACAGACCATGCGCGGCTCCGCCGAGATGCTCGAGCAGGGCCTGGGCAGCCCGGAAGAGCTGCGCATCGCGGTGACCTCACCCGGCGGGACCACCGCGGCCGCACTGGCGGTTTTAGCGCAGGCGGATTTCCGGCAGACGGTCCTGGACATGACTCAGGCGGCGCGGGACCGCTCTCTCGAGCTGGGGCGCTAAACCCTGTCCACCAGCGTTTTTTCCCTGCTGTTGTTTCTGCAGCGTCATCAAACCGAGGATGCATTATGAGTGTACTGGTCACTGGCGGGGCGGGCTTTATCGGCTCGCACCTGTGCCGGGCCTTGCTGGCCAAGGGCGAAGAAGTGCTGGTCATTGATGATCTCTCTACCGGCACCTACGACAACTTGGCCGACCTGGAAGACGGCCGGCGCCTGCGCCTGATCGTGGATTCAGTCAATCACGAAGCACTGGTGGACACCTGCGTGCAGCAGGTCAGCAGAGTCTACCATCTGGCCTCGGCAGTCGGCGTGCGCCTGATTATCGATCAGCCGGTGCGTACCATCCAAAGCATCGTCGGCGGCACCGAGTCGGTGTTGAAAGCATGCGCCCGCTACCGCCGGCCCTTTCTCCTGACCTCGACCTCCGAGGTCTATGGAAAAGGCTCAAAAGTGCCCTTCAGTGAAAATGATGACACTGTCATGGGTGCCACCAGCACCAGGCGCTGGAGCTACGCCTGTGCCAAGGCCCTGGATGAATTCCTGGCCCTGGCATATTGGACTGAGGCCCGCCTGCCAGTAGTCATCGTGCGGCTGTTCAATACCGTCGGGCCGCGGCAGACCGGGCAGTACGGGATGGTGGTGCCGGCTTTTGTCAGCCAGGCCCTGCGGGGCGACCCCATTACCGTCTACGGCGACGGGCAGCAGAGCCGCTGTTTTGCGCATGTGTCTGATGTGGTGGAAGCGCTCTGTCAGCTGCTGGACTGCCCGGCGGCCCGCGGCCAGGTCATCAATATCGGCAACGATGAGGAGATCAGCATTGAGGATTTGGCCCGGCGGGTCAAGAAGATCACCGGCAGTGCTTCACCCATCGTGAAGATCCCCTACCAGCAGGCGTACGGGGAGGGCTTCGACGATATGCGCCGGCGGGTGCCCGACCTGAGTAAAATCGCCGCCCTGATCGGCTACCGCCCGCAGCGCGACCTGGACCAGATTATCCGTGATGTGGTCGAGAGCAAACGCCAGGGTGCCCGGGATTAACCCCTACAACCAATGATTGCCATTCTTGATTATGGCGCTGGCAATTTGACCAGCGTGAAACTAGCTTTCCAGCGCCTGGGCGCGCCGGCCATTATTGCCTCTGAGGCCGGCGCCGCGGCCGCCTGCGAGCGTATCGTCTTCCCTGGAGTCGGTTCTGCGGCCAGCGGCATGGCCGGCATCCGCCAGCGCG
>JAAYYJ010000073.1 GCA_012515455.1 Oligosphaeraceae bacterium | reverse complement strand
GGGGTCGAGGGTGGCGAAGAGCTTGTTTTCAGTAAGCACTGAGGACTGGGTTAAGGCATTGAGCAGCGAGGATTTGCCGGCGTTGGTGTATCCGACGATAGCTGCCACTGGCACCGGCTTGCGCAGGCGTTTGCTGCGCTGGACATCGCGTTGCTGGCGCACTTCTGCCAGCTGTTCCTTGAGTTTGGCAATGCGGCTGCGCACGATACGGGAGTCCAGTTCCAGCTGCTGCTCGCCTTCGGCCCGGCCGCCCAGACCGCCAGCCATGCCGCGCTGCCGGTTCAAGTGTGTCCACTGGCGTTTCAGGCGGGGCAGGGAATAGACCGCCTTGGCCAGTTCGACCTGCAGCACGGCTTCGCTGGTGTGGGCCCGGGAGGCAAAGATATCGAGAATGACCTCCTGGCGGTCGATCACCGGCAAGGCGGTGACCTTCTCCCAATTGCGTTGTTGTGCCGGGGTCAGGAAGTCGTCGATGATAATCACCTCTGCGGCGAGGGCTGCGGCTTCCTGCGCCAGTTCTTCGGCCCGGCCGCTGCCGATGACCAGTGCGGGATTGGGAATGCGGATTTTGG
Source organism: Oligosphaeraceae bacterium (assembly GCA_012515455.1). Lineage (GTDB taxonomy): Bacteria > Verrucomicrobiota > Lentisphaeria > Oligosphaerales > Oligosphaeraceae > JAAZIZ01. The sequence goes on along the minus strand of JAAYYJ010000073.1, from coordinate 6,121 downwards.
CCACCTGCGAGCCGACCACAGGCAGTCCCAGCGTGGCGACCAGCTCGGTGAGCTCGGCCAGCAGCTCGCTGGCTTTTTCGGCTGAGTCTCCCTGGTGCTGGATGCCGATCAGGAATGCCGTCGGGGGCCGGTTGTCATCTTCCTGCACAATGATTGTGCTGTTTTTTTTCATAAATTCTTAATATACCCGTACTTGGATGTGGCAAGCTTCACTTTTCCGCAGGGCCAGGCAGCGGTCTTGGATGCGGAAGAGCAACAATTCGTTATTAAATGGTTCTCTGCCCTCGCAGCGTACTGTGGTGCCCGGCAGCAGGCCCAGTTCAGTGCATTTCTGCTGCTCCGGCTGGTTCTCCGGCAAGCTGATCACCTCTGCTTCTTCACCCAGCAGGAGCTGGTCCAGCGACACCAGCTCCTGCTGACTGCCGATGGCGGGCATTTGTTCGGCCAGGAATTCGCGCAGCTGGCGGCAGTCCTGACGGGTGCTGATGGCTTCGGATAGGGCCAAAAATCGGGCCATGGATTTTTCGGTCAGCACGTGTTCAATTTTGCAGGCGGCGGCATCTGCCTCCGGATCAGTGAGTTTCAGGATATCAGCGAAAAAGCATTTCATCACCTGATGGCGGTGCCGGATGACATTGGCCAGTTCCAGACCTTTTCGGGTCAGCGAGACGGGGACATGGGGCTGATAGCGGATGAGATGGCGCAGCGACAAAGCCTGCAGGGCATTTGAGACTGAGGGCATGGAGACACGCAGGCGTTCGGCGATGTCTTTGGTGTGGGCGAATTCGTTGTCCTGTATTATTTCGGCGATAGCTTCCAGATAATCTTCCAGGCTGCTGGAAATTTCCATATCTCTCATTAGCATATTCTCCATAGCGCAAGCCGGGAATCAGATTATCGCAAGACCTTTAATATAAGCTAGGCCGGGCCGGAAAGCAAATACCGGGGAGTTCATAATACGGTCAATTGACCAGAGGCAGTTCTTCCCAGCTGGTGGTATAGTTTGGGCTGAGCATTTCTCTTTTCATCTGCCAGGGCCTGGTGGTGCCTGCAGAAAGATAAAAGACCGTGTTTTTGCCATAGGTCCGGTTGAGCTGATCCAGGGTGGCGGAGATTTTTTCGGCGTTCTGGTGCTGTTGCGGGGCAGCGAACAAGGCCAGGGGCTGCTCAGCGTCCGTCTCCAAACCCCAGAAGAGAACGCCGGATTTCCGGTATCTCCTGCCGGGCAGGAAGAGACCTTGCAGATGCGGTCGGATGGCCTGCAGCATTTCTGGCGTTGCGGCGGTAGGTTGGGGAAAGCTGATGCTGGTGCCGCAAAAGCCACCCTCCAGGGGCCGGGGCGCATATTCGGGACAATACTGGAAGTATACATTGCAGCCGCAGGCGGTGAGCTTCTGCCGGCGGAGTTTTTCGGCGGCGGCGGCTGTGTAGTAGGCGAGAGCTTCTGTCAGTTGCTCGAGACTGGTGACCGGGGCGCCGAACGTCCGGGAACAGGAAATGCTCCTGGAGGGCAGTTCCGGATTTTCCTGCGCGATTACTGGCTGCCCCTGCAGTTCCAGGGCGGTGCGGGCCAGAGTGACATTGAATTTCCGCTGCAGGAAAGCCTGCTCTGCCTGGGCCAGCTGCGCCGCGTTGCGGACACCGCAGGCGAGCAGCCTTGCGCTCAGATGCTGGCCCACGCCCCAGACTTCGGCGACCGGCACATTCTCCAGTATCTGGTACGGTTCTTCTGGCATCACGAAAACTCCCCCGGGCAGCTTCTTGCCGATATGGTTGGCGATTTTGGCCAGCGTTTTGCTTTTGGCAAAGCCGATGCCGCAGGGAATGCCGACCCATTGCAGGAGCGTCTGGCGGATTCTGCTGCCCAGCTCAGCCAGGTCGCAATCGTCTGGCAGCTGCAGATGCAGGAAGGCCTCATCGATGGAATACTGCTCGACCTCGGGACTGAATTCCTGCAGCACGGTGATCATGCGGCGGGAGATGTCACCGTACAGTTCGTAATTGCTGGAGCGCAGGATGAGGTCACGGCGCTCGTGCAATTGGAAATGCGGTGTGCCCATGGCGATGCCCAGGGCTTTGCATTCATTGGAGCGGGAAATGACACAGCCGTCGTTATTGGAAAGCACCGCCACCGGACGGCCAATCAGCTTCAGGTCAAAGATCCTCTCGCAGGATACATAGAAGTTGTTGCCGTCGACCAGGGCGATGATTTTATTCGGGGTGCTCATCAGATTCCCCATGCAGACAGGCGGCGCTCAGGCGTGGTTTTGCCCTCTCCGGGCAGCAGGGCGCACGAATTGGTGGATGACCGCAGTCACCACCCCGAACAGCAGTACTTCGCTCGCCGGGGAGAACCGCAGGGGTTTATAGCGCCGGTTCGCGGCTTCCAGGCGGACGCCATCGCTGTCGTGGCGGTAATATTTGACCGTGAATTCATTGTCCACCGCAGCGATGACCACCGCGCCGTCTTCTGCTGCCAGGCTGCGGTCGACCACCAGGATATCACCAGGATGGATGCCGGCACCCAGCATCGAATCGCCGGCGGCGCGGACAAAGAACGTCGCGGCTGGCTGGTGCACCAGCAGATCATTCAGGTCGAGCGGTGCTTCGAGGTATTGTTCGGCCGGGGAGGGGAAGCCGGCCATGACCGGCGCACCCAGCAGCGGCGGAGGGGATTTTTTTTTGCGGATCATGATTTGGAAGCGATACGCTTCTGTGGCTTTTCTGTGGCTGCCGGGAGGATTTTCCGGAGAAATTGTCCGGTGAAGGATTTTTTCACCTTCGCGACTTGTTCCGGGGTGCCGGCAGCGACAATGCGCCCGCCTTCGTCTCCGCCTTCCGGACCAAGGTCGATGATGAAATCAGCGGTTTTAATGACATCCAGGTTATGCTCGATGACTAAAATGCTGTTCCCCTGATCACGCAGGGATATCAGGACCTTGAGCAGCTGCTCGATGTCCGCCAGATGCAGTCCGGTGGTGGGTTCGTCCAGGATGTACAAGGTATGGCCGGTTGTCCGACGGCTTAATTCGCTGGCCAGTTTCACCCGCTGGGCCTCGCCTCCGGAAAGAGTGGTGGCGGGCTGCCCCAAATGGATATAGCCCAGTCCGACCGCGCGCAGGGTTTCCAGCTTGTTCTTCAGGCGCGGAATGGCGGCAAAGACCTCGCAGGCCTCGTTGACCGTCATCTCGAGCACATCGGCGATATTGCGGCCCTTGAAGCGGACATTCAGAGTCTCACTGTTGTAGCGTCTGCCGTGGCATTGTTCGCAGCTGACATAGACATCGGGGAGAAACTGCATTTCGATTTTCTTGATGCCGTCTCCCCGGCAGGTCTCGCAGCGTCCGCCCTTGACATTGAAGCTGAAGCGTCCCGGCGTATAGCCGCGGATTTTAGCATCGTTGGTCTGGGCGAAGATGGAGCGGATGACGTCAAAGAGTCCGGTGTAGGTGGCGGGGTTGGAGCGCGGGGTCCGTCCGATGGGGCTCTGGTCGATAACGATCATCTTGTCTACGCATTCCAGCCCTTCGATGGCGCGGTGGCGGCCTGGTTCTTCCGCCTTCAGACCGAAATGTTTTTTCAAGGCCAGATTCAGAATCCTGTTCACCAGGGTGCTTTTGCCCGAGCCGGAGACACCGGTAATGCAGGTGAAAGTCCCCAAGGGGATGCTCACGTCGATATTTTTCAGGTTATGTTCGCTCGCCCCCAGGATGCGGAGGAAACTGCCGTTCCCGGGCAGTCTTTTTTCCGGCAGGGCGATATGCCGTTTGCCGGACAGAAACTGCCCGGTGACGGAATCCGGACAGGACATGATCTGGGCCGGCGTGCCGGCGCAGACCACCCGGCCGCCGTTGCGCCCGGCACCGGGGCCGAGGTCGGCAATGAAATCTGCGGCCATGATGGTATCCAGGTCGTGTTCCACCACGATGACCGTGTTGCCCAGATCGCGCAGTTTCTGCAGGGTATTGAGCAGCCGGGTGTTGTCACGCTGGTGCAGTCCGATGCTGGGTTCATCCAGGATATACAGCACTCCGACCAGTCCGCTGCCGACCTGGCTGGCCAGGCGGATGCGCTGGGATTCGCCACCGGAGAGGGTTCCGCTTTCGCGGTTCAGGCTCAGGTAGTTCAGGCCCACTGAGCGGAGAAAACCCAGGCGGGATTTGATTTCCCGGCACAGCTCCCGGGCGATTTCCTGTTCCTGCCCCTGCAAGTTCAGGTTTTCGATGAAAGCATAGGCGTCATCGATGCTCAGGGAGCAGAATTGGTGAATATTCAAGTCGCGGATAGTCACGCCCAGGTATTCCGGTTTCAGGCGTGCGCCCTGGCAAACAGGACAGAGCTCGAAGCTCATCTGCTCCTGCAGGCGTTCGCGCAGCTCATCACTCTCCGCTTCCCGATGCCGCCGCAGCAGGTTCGGGATGATGCCCTCGAACGGCTTGCGCCATTCCCGGGACTTGCCGCGCATCCAGAAATCGAAAGTGATGATTTCCTCGCCGCTGCCACAGAGCAGGGTCTGCCGGATGTTCGCCGGGAGCTTCTCCCAGGGGGTACTGAGACTGAATTGATAATGCTCTGCCAGGCAGCGCAGGTAGTGGTTGTAGAGAATGATAGTCCGGCGCATTCCCCGCCGCCACAGCGGAATGGCGCCATTTTTGATCGACAGACTGGGGTCGGGGACAATCGCTTCTGGAGTGAACATCAAGCGCTTGCCCAGACCATCACAGGCGGGACAAGCTCCGAAGGGGCTGTTGAAGGAGAAGTTCCGGGGCAGGAGTTCCCCGAAGCTCAGTCCGCAGGGGATGCAGGCCAGATGCTCACTCAGGATTTCCTCGCGCCAGCCGGTGGTGCTGTTCGGGTCCTCCTGCAGGACCACCAACATGCCGTTGCCAAGGCGCAAAGCCAGCTCCACGGAATCCATCAGGCGACTGCGTTCGATGCTGCCGGAGACCAGGCGATCGACCACCGCTTCCAGTGTATGGCGGACGGTCTTGCCCAAGGTTATGTCATCTTCCAGAGCACGAATCTGTCCATCGATGCGGGCTCGGACAAAGCCATCCTTGCGCATGGTTTCCAGCACCTCCCGCAGCTCGCCCTTACGTCCGCGGATATACGGTGCCAGCAGCATCAGCTTACTGCCTTCCGGGTAGGAGAGAATCTTCTCGCCGATCTGTTCGGCGCTTTGGTTTTTAATGGCTTGGCCGCATTTGGGGCAATGCGGATGGCCGCAGTGAGCATAGAGCAGTCGCAGGTAGTCATAGATTTCCGTGGTGGTGGCCACGATGGAGCGCGGTGAACTGCCGGCGGAGCGCTGTTCGATGGCAATGGCAGGTGAGAGTCCCTCGATATGCTCGACGTTGGGTTTTTGCATCCGGTCGAGGAACTGCCTGGCATACGCGGACAGACTCTCGACGTAGCGGCGCTGTCCTTCAGCGTAGATGGTATCAAAAGCCAGGGAGGACTTGCCGGAGCCGCTCGGGCCGGTGATGACCACCAGACGGTCGCGAGGAATACGCAAGTCAATATTTTTTAAATTGTGCTGGCTGGCACCGTGGATTACGATATCGCTCATAATGCTGGTATACCGAATGGAATATAACTTGTCGGAGAGACAGAAAATCAGCTGCCGCCAGGCGGCCGGTTTCAGCTCTTCAGGAGATGCTGGTGCAGGATTTGCAGTGCTTCCGCGTAGCCCTCAAAGCCTTTGCCGCAAATGCACTGCAGGCATACGGAACTCAGGTATGAGAAACGGCGGTATTCTTCCCTCTTGCTGATATCGCTCAGATGCAGCTCGACCGCGGGCAGGGCCACGGCCAGCAGCGCATCGTGGATGGCGATGCTGGTGTGGGTATACGCAGCGGCATTGATGACGATGCCCGCGAATGTATTCCTCGCCGCCTGGATGGCATCGATAATAGCGCCTTCGTGATTTGATTGAAAACAATCGACTGTCAGGCCCAGCTGCTGGGCGGACTGATGCACAAACTGCACCAGATCGGCGTAGCTTTGCCGGCCGTAGATATCAGGCTCGCGGAGGCCCAGCAGATTCAGATTCGGGCCGTTGATGACCAGCACGCGCATACATGATTCCTCAGGAGATTAACGATTGCAAGTTGGGTTCCCG
>JAAYYJ010000072.1 GCA_012515455.1 Oligosphaeraceae bacterium | reverse complement strand
TTCGGCAATCTGCTCTGCACTGATGGGCAGCCCCAGCTCGCGCTCGGCTTCAGCCAGGGCGATCCACAGCCGCCGCCAGGTCCGGAATTTCCGGTTGGGAGAGAAGAGGGACTGCATCTCCGCGCTGGCATAGCGGGCGGAGAAAGGGCTTTCGTAATGGTCCTCGTTCATGGGCAATCCTTTTGCAGTTGCGCTAAGGCACTCCGGTATTTTTCCCGGGTGCGCAGCACCACTTCGAGGGGCAGTTCCGGAGCCGGCGGCTGGTGGTTGAAATGCACGCTGTCGAGCCAGTCCCGGACGTACTGCTTGTCCAGACTGGGGGGATTCTGCCCGGGTTGATAAGATTCCACTGGCCAGAAGCGGCTGGAATCCGGGGTCAGCACTTCGTCGGCCAGCACCAGCTGCCCTTGCTCGTCCAAGCCAAATTCGAATTTGGTATCGGCGATGATGATGCCTTTGCCCAGAGCATAATCAGCGGCCTGGCGGTACAAGGCGAGGCTGGCTGAGCGCAGCCTCCCGGCCAGCTCGGCACCGATTCGGTCTGCCAACCTGGGGTAGGACAGCGGCTGGTCGTGCCCGCTGTCTTCCTTGGTGGTGGGGGTGAAAATGGGCTCCTGGAGTTTAGCGGCATTGACGTAGCCGGGGGGCAGGGAGATGCCGCAGACTGTTGCACTCTGGCGGTACTCCTGCCAGCCGGAGCCGCTCATATATCCGCGCACCACGCATTCTACAGGCAAGATGCGCAGTTTGCGCACCAGCAGGGACCGCCCTTCGAGATGCTGGCGGTAATCCTGCAGCATGGGTGGGAACTCGGTGCAATCGGCGCTGAGCAGGTGATTGGGGATTCCGGTCAAGCGTTTGAACCAGAACCGGCTGATCTGGGTCAGCAGGATACCCTTGTCAGGGATGCCGTTGGGCATCACGCAATCGAAAGCGCTGATGCGGTCGGTGGCGACAAACAGGATGCGGTCGCCCAGATCATAGACATCCCGGACCTTACCGCGTTTAGGTTCGGGCAGGCCAGGGATCGAGGTTGACAGTAGAGCATGGTTGGCATCATACAGCATAGTGATGTAGGATTTTGGGCTGCGGCCAGCTGACCGGTTGGGTTAAATTGCCTGTCAGGCTTGGACAGGGCACAAAAAAGCCCGCCAGAATTGCGTCATGGCGGGCTTCCAGGGAAATGACAAGCACAGTTTGGCGGCGGCGAATCACTCGCCAGCCAGTACCGGCTGCAGCATTCCTGCAACAAGCTTTGCCGGTACATCCAAAGAACACGCCTGACTAGCAACGAGAGGACAAAAAACTCGTTTCCGTCAGTTAAAATAATATAAAGAGGCAAAACGACTTTACAATGAAAAACCCGCCGGTGGCGTGATTTAATTTGTAAAAAAAATCTGTTGCGGTACATTTAAGGCCTTAAGGTCTGGGGGATTTGGTCATCAGTCACCGTGTGGTGAATTGGTCCAGGCGGTTGTTTCTCATTTACAGGGTCAGAAGGTAATTTATGTTCATCGACATCCACGCCCATGCCTACTTGTTCCCGTCGCCGCCCCAGGATGGTCATACCCAGTTCTGCACTCCGGAGGAGCTGCTGGAATATTATGACCAGGTGGGCATTGAGCGGGGCATCCTGCTGCCGCTGATTGGTCCGGAGGTGTATTTGCCTCAATCCAACCAGGAGATACTGGAAATCTGCCGGCGCTATCCGCAGCGCTTTTCACCGTTCTGCAATATCGACCCCCGCGGCATCGCCAATAGCGTCTGGACCGATTTCAGCGTCTGGCTGGATTGGTACCAGGAACACGGCGTGCTGGGGGTCGGGGAATTCATGCCGAATATGGCTTTCCGGGACCCGCGGGTGCTGAATTTTTTGCGACAGGTGGCGTCGCGGCACTGGCCTCTGACCTTCGATGTCACGACTTGGATTGGTGCAGGCTATGGCCTGGTTGATGATCCCGGCTTGCCGCAGCTGGAATTCTGCCTGCGCAATTATCCGGACTTGACCATCCTGGGGCATGGGCCGGCCTTCTGGAGTGAGATGGGGCAGCTGGAGACGGTCGGAGACCGTGGCGGATATCCGAAGTATCCGATCCGGGCCGAGGGGGCGGTGCCGAAGTTGTTCCGGCGTTATCAGAATCTCTGGGGGGACCTCTCCGCTGGCAGCGGCTACAATGCTCTGGCTCGCGATGTGGACCATGCGATACTCTTCCTGAATGAATTCCAGGACCGTCTCTGTTATGGCACGGATTACTGCAGCGTCGGCGGGGGGCTGCCCCTCGCGGATTTTCTGCTGGATTTGCGTAAATCCGGGCATCTCTCTGCGGATGTGTTTGAGAAAATCGCGCGTGGGAATGCCATCCGGCTGCTGCATCTGCCGGAGAAGTAGTCTTTCCTGCGTAATGCTGGTTACTGTACAGGGAATTCCCAGCTTACTTGCCCATGCAGGTCGTTGAGAGTCAGCACCAGAATTATCTCCTCTGCCGGTACTGTCGCGACCTGGAATAGCTCTTCACTTTCCCACTCCTCGTCCAGGCGTTCCGGCAGTCTCAAGCGGGCCACGGTCTGAAGCTTGAGGCGGTCACGGCTGCGGTAGCACTCGGCCGTGAGGCTGGCATTCTCAATGGGGGCCGCGGGGTGCAGGTAGAGGTTGAAGGAGATGACATCCCGGATGGCATCAGTCTGCACCTCTTCTGATTTTTTGACATTGAGGATTTTGGCCTGATGCCCACTTTTGCCGGAGGCCCAGCGCACGGCCTGGAGGATCAACTTCCGTTCATCGGGGCCGATGGCGCTGGCGGCAATCTCGGAGTCATCTTCGGCATAAGTGATGCCGCCATTGTAGACCACCCGGCCATTGCCCAGGGGTGCAGCCAACCAGACGGGGCGGCCCTGGAGGTCCTCGACCCAGACATGCTCCGGCCGGCAGTTCTCAAACACGCAATGATCCAAGTAGCACTGTTGGAAAATGCGCCCGTCAGCCCGTATGCGCAGCTGCCGATCCGCCGGATCGTAGTCCTTGGCCCGCAATAATTTCCCGACCATTTGTTGCAGTTCGCCCATTTCCGGGAAGATGCCGGTCTGGAGCGGGAAGCGCTGATATCCGCAGGAGTCATGTTCGAAATATATTCCGCCGCCATAATCGAAGACAAATTCCCGCAATTCCTCTACCTGAGGGGTCGGCTGCCCGAAGCGTTTGCAGTCGGGGAAAACGACCACGGAATATTTTTTCAGGGTGCTCATCTGCAGGTCAGAGAGCACCTCCAGGCGGAAATCCGCGATTCCAGACAGGAGGTCCTGCAAGCCTTTGGCACCGAACATCAGCCCGCCGGGTGGATTGTAGAGCCCGATCGTCACCAATTCTGGCCGGCCACCAGTCAGGGTGGCTTTTTTCTGGACTGTTGGGTTGCGACCCAGCCGGCCGGCCACCGCAATTTCTTTCAGGTGCAGGATGCCGCCGATCTGCCGCAGCTGAGTCAGTCCATCGCCGGAGAGGGCATAAAAGCTCTCGCGTTTGCCGAGCTGCTGCCAGATGGCAGGGAAAGCGGCCATCCCCTGATCATATTTCGCTCTTGCCTCGACGATCAGACGCTGGGCTTCCTGAGGCTGCTGGTTGCGGACCGCAATTTCCGCCCGGGTG
>JAAYYJ010000071.1 GCA_012515455.1 Oligosphaeraceae bacterium | reverse complement strand
GAAGGAGAAAAAGCATGTACATCACCTCTGCTCCCGTGCGCCGTTTCCCGGTCCCTGTTTTCACCCTGATCGAGCTGCTGGTGGTCATTGCCATCATCGCCATTCTGGCCTCGCTGCTGCTGCCGGCGCTGCAGCAGGCGCGGGCTTCTGCCCAAGGCATCAAATGTCTGAACAACCTGGGCCAGATCGCCTCAGCCTCCTCGCAGTATGCCGATGACAACAACGTCTGGCGCTTGGTTTACATGCGCAGTTCCACTCAATGGCGCACGCTGCTGCACGAGGGCGGGTATCTGCCCCAAAACACCATCGACAATGACCCCAGCCGCAACCCCACCTCTGCCATCGACGTCTGCCCCTCCGAACCTCGCTGGTACCGGAACGCCTCCAACAGCGAGACCAACTTCGCCGGCTGCCACTACGGCATGAATTACTGCTTCTCCAAAACCGTCGAAACCACCAACGCCAGTGTGCTATCTCTGGCCTGGCCCTGCGACATGGAAATCCCCACCCCCAGCCGCACTATGTATTTTGCCGACAAGGCCCCGGGCGGCAAAAACACCTACTACAGCTATTACGACGGCACCACCAGAAGCGGCAGCCAATCCTACGTCCCACCCAGCCATTACCGTCACAAGCAGAAGATCAATTCCGTCTACCAGGACCTACACGCCTCCGCGGGCGGGCTGTTCGAGATTCCTAACGAGTACTCCTACACCCTGGCCGGGAAGACAGTGAATCTCCTGGGGACATATTACTTCCTGCGCTATGATTTTCGTATCGGCAGAAGCTGGCGCAACGAATAAAGGAAAAAGATGAAGGCAAAAATCTCTGCGTTGGTACTTCTGGCCGGAATGCTGGCAACTGCTGCCAGCCTGGAGCAAGCCGGCGGCATCTACCGCCTGAGCACCGCCGAGCTGATCGTCGAGGTATCGGCCGCGGTGGGAGGGAAGGTAACCAGAGTCCTGGACCGCCAGAGCGGCATGGAACTCACTCAGGCCTACCCGTATCAGCAGGCACCAGCCGGCAGCGGCCTCTTCGCCGACCGGCTCTGGCCTCTGAAAGGCCGCACCGCCCGCCATTACGAACGCGAGCCTTACAGCGTCCTGTCGACCAGCGCCGACCGCGAGCAGGCAGAAATCGTGCTGCGCTGCGAATCGAACCCGCTGGCCATCGAAAAAACCATCAGCATCCGGGAGGGAGAGCGCAAAATCACCGCCCGTTATGCTCTGAGCAACCCCACTGACCAGGAATTCTGCGGCCGCTTCTGGTCCAGCAATGTCCTGACTCCACCCGGCGACGACTGGCAGATCAGACTGCCGACCGGCAAATGCGGCGAGTCAATTAAACAACTCGGCCCCGAGCAGGAGACGTTGCTGACCCATAACTGCAAAACACCGCAAGGAGGCAACTATTTCAGCGGCGATCCGAAGCAGGATTTTGGCGCCGTGTATTCTGCGGCTGGCGGAGCGGCTCTGCTGGCCCCCTTCGAACTGCTGGATTGTTTCTACTGCCATATCCCCGCCGCCGGCGGTACTCAACTGCCGACCCTGGAATGGATGAGCACGCCGCTGCTGCTCCGGCCGCTGGCCGTCGGCAAAGCTGATGCGGTCAACCACCCGGAACTCAGCGATCCCCTGCAGGATTATATCGTGCGCTTCGAGACCTCGGTGGTACCGTTCACGGCCTTCGACTTCGAGACCTTCCGGCCGCTGCCGGAGACGGCCAAGCTGACCCGCTTTATGCCGATCCTGGAAAATGCCAGTCCGCACTTCGATTTTGCCGCTCCGGCGGTGCCGCTCTTTGCCCGTCAGCAGGAGAAGCCGCTGGTCATCACCGTCTGTGACTCGGTCATTTCTTCGGAGTTCTTCGACTTCACCCGGCGCTTCAACTGCGAAGCCGAGGCCGTGGAGGGCTGGCGGATGCATGCCAAAGGCGATACCTCCTACGGCGGCTGGAATATCCCTGACCCCGAGGCGATGCTGGCCAAACAGCTGGCCCGCAAACCCCAGGTTGTGATCCTGCCCGGGACTTTCGAAACCGCCCTGTCGCAAGAGCTCAGTGCCACACTGCAGCAGCTGGTCTCCTCCGGCGAGACCGCCCTGATCTATGTCTCCGACCGGGCACGGTTCCCTTCGCTGCTGCCAGGCAAAGGACAGCCGGTGCCGGCCGATCTGCTCCGTGGAATCCCCCTGCAAGTGGAGGCCCGGGAATTCACAGTCGGGAAAGGGAAAGCCTTCTGGGTCCCGTTCCGGCTGCACCGTAACAACCGCGTCTGGGCCCGTCAGAACCTGCTCCTGCCAGTTCCCGAAAGCACTGCCCCGCTCAACCAGGAGTACTACTATGCCTTCTATGGGCGGCTGCTCCGCTATGCCCTGGGATACGACAGCCCGGCCCGAATCGCCGAGGCGGAGCTGAAGGGCGATACCCTGCAGGTCAGCATCGACTCGACCATCGCTGCCCCGGCCGAAATCAGCGGCCAGAAAATCAGTCTGACGGCCGGTCGCAACCGGGTGACCGTGCCGGTAGACCGCAGCGGCCCCAATGGCAGCCGAGATGTCTTCCTGATGCTTGCGGTCGATGGCTATACCTCGGATGTCTTTATCGCCCAGGTGCCGGTGCGTCACGCCGCCGCCCTGGAAGCCCTGCGCAGCGAAAAGTACGCCCACGAGCCCGACGAGGCGATCCGGGGCACGGTCACTGTCGCGGGACCAGGCGAGCTGCGCCTGAAGGTCAGCCTCAGCGATGCCACGGGCCGGGTCCTGGCTCTGCAGGAAACCACGGTTACCGCCAGTGAGCAATCCTTCCGCCTGGAACCCTCACTCCCGGGGGTAAATTCCTACCTGCTGCTGGCAGCGGAGCTGTACCAGGCGGGAGTCCTGCTTGACCGCCAGACCCAAGTACTGAGCCGCCGCACCGCCGACAATAGCCGCCTGCGCTTCGTGCTCTGGCATAATTCCAACACCTCGCCCACTGCCGACCTGCGCCACCAAAGTATGTCGGAGATCGGCTTCACCCATATCCTCGGGGGACAATCGCACTCGCTCAGCGCTTTCGACGCCCGATACGGCGCGGAAATGATCCTGAAATACGGTGGCCGTTATATGGTCAACACCCTGCACCGTTTTTTCCAAAACAACATCGCCAAGGAGAAGCTGGTCCGCAATCCCTGCTTGCGCGATCCGGAAGGTCTGGCCGACATCCGGGCCCAGGTCAGCGAAGCAGTTGCCAAACACAGCGGCAACTACCCGGTATTCTACTACTCGGCCGACGAAAACAGCCTGGGCTGGCACGATACGCCCCACGACTACTGCCGCTCACCCCACTGCCTGCAGGCCTTCCGAACCTGGCTGCAAAAAAAATACCCCAGCCTGGAACGCCTGAATGCGCTCTGGAAGACCTCGTTCAGCCGTTGGGAAGAAGTCGTGCCGCCGCGACTGGATGAGGCCAAGCAGCAGGAGAACTTCGCCCCCTGGCTGGAGCACCGCCGCTTTATGCTCGGGGCGCTCGATGCCGGAGTGGAGACGGTCCTGCAGACCGTGCGCGACCTCGACCCGCAGGGCAAGCTCGCGCATTCGGGACAGGGCCTGACCCGGATCAATGACTGCTGGGACTGGCGGGTGATGCTGCGGCATTACAGCCTGTCCGGATTATATGGCCGCAACAGCGGCCTGCCGGACCTGGTGCGCACCCTGCAGCCGGGATATCCGGCCGGGTTGTGGAACGGCTACGGAATGCCTCTGGAGATGATCCGCAGCAACTGCTGGAACGACCTGTGCAACGGACTGTTTGCGCCCGCTTACTGGTACGACCAGTACTTCTACCGCCGTGGCGACAACCGCCTGAATGAGACTGGGCTGCATCAGCAGAAGCTGATCGCCGAGGTCAACGCCTCCGGGATCGAACCGCTGTGCACGGACGGCACCCGCACCGCCTCGCCTTTTACGGTGCTGTACTCGCCCGATTGCCTGCTGGCTGCCGTGGTCACCGGCTGCAGCAGCGTCATCGGCTCAGAGGCCTACACAAATAACTTCAACGGCTGGACCCAGATGCTGCGTTCGGCCGGATACGCAGCCCCGCAGGTAATCGGCGACGACCGCCTCAGCAGTATCTCCCCTGCGACTCATCCGGTGCTGATTCTGCCGCTGCTGCAGCTGCTGAGCGACAGCGCGGTCTCCGCCCTGCAGGAGTATGTCCAGGACGGCGGGGTGCTGGTCATCGATGCCCAGGCCGGCATTTTCGATGATTTCGGGCAGTTGCGGGAGGAGAATCCTCTCCTGCAGATGGCTGGGATAAGCGTGCCCCTGGCCAGCGGTGCCGGCGGCGGCGCGGTCGAATTCAAACAACAGCTGCTGCGCCTGACCGCAACCGGCGCCACCGCCAAGGCCAGCAGCGCTGCAACCCTGGGCGCGATAGTGAGCAAATCCCCGGCCGCGGATTTCGCCGGCATCAAGCTGAGTGCAGTAGACAAGCAAACCAGCGGGGCTTTTTTTCTCAACCAGCATGGCAAAGGCAAGGTCGTATACCTGAATGCCTTGCTCGACGGCTTCGAGCTGCTGCGCGGCGACACCGTAACCATGCAGCCGATTCTGGCGGCATTCCGGGATTTATTCGGCAGCCTCGGCTTCAACCCGGTTAATGCTGCCATCCCCGGGGTGAATTTCGCCGAGTACCGATATGGTGTTTTCCGCACCCTGCTCTTTGTCCGGGGAGCCGGCGCCGGCAGCGTGCCGGTACACAGCCCCCTCGGGGCCGAATATCATCTCTATGACACCCTCGAGCACCGCTACCTCGGGCCAGCCCAGGCAGTCAGCTGCGAGCTGGCTCCCCACGCTGCGCGCATGCTCCTGGCCAGCCCGCAGCAGTTAGGCGACATGCGCTGCGATGCATCGTTCGACGGCCGCAGGATCACCCTCACCGCCCGGCAGCAGCCGGGAGCGGCGCTGCGGGTGGAGCTCTGCCACAACAATCAGCCAGTGCGCCCGCTGGCCCGCAATCTGGCCTGCCAAAATGAAGGGCGCTGGCAGTTCGACCTCGGGCTGCAGCCTTCTGGTACTTGGCGCATCAGTGTGCTGAATGTCCTCAGCGGCGAGACATATGCGCAGGAGTACATGTTCAAATGACCAGTATACCTGGCCTGCTCTGCCTGCTGCTGCTGGGAACCCTGCAGGCAGCTGAAATCACCGCCACGCGTCTCGATTTCCGCGCCGATGAGCAGTCCCGGCTGCGCTTTCTGGCGCAGCCGGTCACTTGGTGGGGCCGCAATCAGTACCCCGTCAAGCCGGGCGAACGCGGAACGGTGCTGACCTTGGCTAATCCCCGGGTCAAGTACGCGTTCATGCTGCTCGGGCGCGAGGATGCCGACGGCGCCTGGTTCCCCGCGGTAGGAATGCCCAAGCCGAGCAAGGCCAACTGGTCCTCGACCGGCTTCTTCGAATTCCAGGCCGGGGACCTCCACTCCCGGCGCTGTTCGGTGGCAATCGGCGAGGGGCAGGACGACGCCATTGTCCTGCTCTACCGCAGCAGTGATTTCCAGGCCGAGGCGCGCTGGCAACTGCTGCCGGATGACGACCGGCTGTTTTTCACCTTCGCTGCCAACCGGCCGTATACGCTGCATTTCACCACCTACCCCTCCAGCTATGGCGGTTCCTGGTCCGCAGGGCAGAAATTGCGCCAGCGCTTCGCCGTGACACCAACGCGGACTCTGGCGGAGGGAAAACACCCGTTGCAAGCAGCGGAGTATTATGTATTTCTCGCCTACCATTATTTCGATCCGGCGCAAAATCGGGGTGAAGGGCCTTGTGCCTTACTGTACCACCCCGGGCAATCCCGGGCCGAGGTCCTGGTGCAGAACTACTCCTGCCGGATTTCCTTGAGCGGCAGCGGCCGCTGCGCGGCCGTGCTGTTCGATTTTCACGGCCTGGCCAACACCGCGGCCCTGGAATACCTGCGCGCACTGTCAGTAGAGTTCCAATAGCCGGATTTATTTCCCGCCCGACCGCAAGGCCGCCTTATTATCCCCCAACGACGACCCAGACTAGAGACGACAACCAATGATTACCCGCAAGACTCTGGAAGAAGCAATGTATGCCGCGATGCGGACGGCCTCCCTGGAGATGCCCCCGGATGTGCGCGCAGCCTTGGAACGGGCGCTGGCCGAAGAGCCCGAGGAGATGGCCCGGCAGCATCTGGAAATCAGCCTGCGCAACGCCGACCTGGCCCACCGCGGCGAGGGGCTGGTCTGTGCCGACACCGGCTTCCCGCTGTATTTTGTCAAGGCCGGTTCCAGAACTGTCATCGAAGGCGGTTACGGCACTCTCTGGCAAGCCGCAGCCGCGGCCACTGCCCGGGCCACGCAGGACTGCTATTTGCGTCCCACCATGGTCGACCCGCTGCGACGCAGCAACCCGGGCAACAACCTCGGACCAGGAATGCCAAAACTGGAACTGCAGTTCGCAGGCGACTGCGACGGCTTGGAAATCATCGCCGTGCCCAAGGGCGGCGGTTCCGAAATCTTCGGGACCTTCTATCGGATGCTCTTCCCCTCCGACGGCGTGACCGGAATCAAGAAATTCGTCCTGGAGTGCATTATGAATGCCTGCTACGCCGGCAAAATCTGTCCGCCGGCGCTGATCGGAGTGGGCATCGGCGGCACTGCCGATCTGTGCATGTCGCTGGCCAAGAAAGCAGCACTGCTGCGACCGGTCGGCAGGCATAACCCCGATCCCATGCTTGCCGACCTGGAGGCTGAGCTGCTGGCGGCCTCCCGGGAGCTCGGGCTGGGGCCGATGGGCTCGCGCGGCATCAATGCAGTTCTGGCGGTCAATATCGACACCGCGCTAACCCATACTGCGGCCCTGCCGGTGGCATTCAATGCCCAGTGCCTGGTCGGGCGCCGCTGGACGGCGCTGCTCGCCCCCGACAACACCTTTACCCTGACAGGAGAAATAGCATGAGAGACATAGCGCTGCCAATGTCGGAAAATACTGCCCGTTCCTTGCCCCTGGGCGAATGCGTAACAGTCTCCGGGATGCTTTTCACCGGCCGCAGCCGTTTCCATATCCGGGCTGTCGAGGAAGACCTTTACCCGCCCATCGATTATGCGAAAATCAACTGCTTCTTCCATGTCGGGCCGGTGATGAAGAGCACCCCGGACGGTTGGGAAGTCGTGAGCTGCGAACCGACCTCGAGCATCCGCTTCGAGCGCTACGGCGCGGAAGTGGTCAGAAAATTCGGTCTGCGCACCTTGATCGGCAAGACCACCATGGGGGCCGGCACCGCCGCGGCCCTGCGCGCTACCGGCGGGGTATACCTATCCAAGATCGGCCTCAGCGGCAATACCCTGCGCGGGCAGATCAAGAAGGTCCACAACGTGTTCTTCCTGGATGAACTCGGCAAGACCGAAGCTACCTGGATTTATGAAGTGGAAAAATTCGGCCCCTTCTTCGTGGCTATCGATGCCCAGGGACGGAATTATTTTGCCGAACTGGCCGCTGATGCCGCCCGCAAACTGCCCGCCATCGAGAAAAAACTCGGCATCAGCCCCGATTACAATTACACTGAGGTCAACGCGAAATGAAACGCGAAATCCGCTACCTCTCTCTCTGCGGCCTGCTCGGCTACGGCTACGCCCCCGCGAGCCTGACCAACGCCCTCCAGGAAGACCTGGATTTCATCGGCGTGGATGCCGGTTCCACTGACCCGGGGCCGTACTACCTGGGCAGCGGCAATAATTTTGTCAAACCCCTGCAGGTCAAACGCGACCTCTCTCTGGCGCTCAAACCGGCGCTGGAGCGCAAAATTCCCCTGATCATCGGCAGTGCCGGCGGCTCCGGCGCCGCACCGCACCTGGAACAGACTCTGGATATTCTGCGGCAGATCGCTGCGGAACAGTCTTTATCCTTCAGGGTCGCAATCATCCGCTCCGACCTGGACCGCGAGATTTTGCACCGGGCGGTCGCAGAGAACCGCCTGCAGCCGTGCGGCGGAGCGCCGCCCTTCGATCCCGCCCTGATTCCGCAGCTCTGCCATCCGGTGGCCCAATTCGGCACCGAACCCATCATCGCCGCTTTGCAGATGCAGCCCGATGTGGTCCTCTCCGGACGCTGCTGTGACACCGCAGTATTTGCCGCCTATCCCATCCTGCACGGCTTCCCCGCCGGACTGGCCCTGCACGCCGCCAAGATCGCCGAATGCGGCGCGCTCTGCGCCCGGCCGGTCGGCGCGAATGACTCGCTGCTGGTCCGGCTGCGGCACGATTCCTTCACCATCGAACCTCCGAACCCGAGCCGGCGCTGCACCCCGGACTCGGTGGCCGCCCATTCGCTCTACGAACAGCCCGACCCGAATTGCTTCTTCGAGCCTGAGGGCGAAATCGATTTGCGCCAGTGCCAATTTCAGCAAAGCAGTGCGCGGGCAGTCACCGTCAGCGGCTCGGTGCTGCATCCCGCGGTTCGGCCGACCACCAAGCTGGAAGGGGCTGTTCTGCGGGGGTACCGTTCCATCAGTATCGCCGGGCTGCATGACCCGGCCGCCATCGCCAACCTGGCGGAAATCGAGCAGGGCGTGCGTGAGGCGGTACAGGAATCCGCTTCTTTCGTGCGCGAGGGCGAATACACGCTGCGTTTTCTCCGTTATGGCCTGGACGCCGTCTGCGGTCGCTGCACTGCCCCGGCTGCCCCCTTGCCGGCCGAGGTCGGACTGGTGCTGGAAGCCGTGGCCCCCTCACAGGAGCAGGCCGACGCATTGGTCTCCCTGGCCCGTTCCAAGGCCTTGCATCAAGGATTCACCGGCCGCAAGGCCACGGCCGGAAATCTCGCCTTCCCCTTCTCTCCCTCGGACTTTCAGGGCGGGCCGGTCTATGAATTCGCATTGTATCACCTGCTCGATCTCCCCCTGATATGCAAACCGGAACTCCTGGAGATAAAATGAGACTATACGATATCGCCATGGTCTGCCGCAGCAAAAATGCCGGCCCGTTCCAGTTGACCATCGACCTGATGTTCGAGAGGGAAGAAGACTACCTGCGGGTGCTCCAGGCGGAGAATTTCCAGCCCCGGACCATTGCCGCCCTCTACCAGGTCCCGCCGGAGTGCGTCCGGATCAAGCCCTTCGCCCGTATCCTGACCCTCAAAGTAGTGCTGCCCAGGAACGCATCCTCGGGCTCGCTGCAGGACACTGACGTGTACGGCAGCCAGCAGCATTTTCCCTTGGGGGACCTGGATTTCCCGCCGCCCCCGGCGCCGGCCTGAACCGGCCACAATAAGTCCTGCCTCCCCCCTATGGATTGGCGCCGGGAAAGCCGCTTTCCCATTTGCATTATGCGCAAATACGGGTATGGTAATGCAGGCATCTTGGCACAAGCCAGGATCATCCACTCTTTCTGTGACCAAAATTACAAGTTGGAGAACAAAATGCTGAAAATAGGTATCATCGGGGTTGGCCGGATGGGGACTACGCATTCCCGCAACATAGAATCCATTCCCGGAACGAGGGTGACTGGTATCTATGATCTGGAGCAAAAGCAGATCGATACCTATCTGGCCGCCTTCCCCGGGCGGAAAGTGTACAGCAGCGCGGTCGAGCTGGCCTCCAGCCCCGAGGTCGACTTCGTCCTGGTTACTTCACCCTCTTACTGCCATATCGAGGGCATCTGGGCCGCCACCTCCGCCGGCAAACCGGTGTTCTGCGAAAAGCCCCTCTGCCGCACCCAGGCGCAACTGGACGAACTCACCCCGCTGCTGCGCAATTACCAGAAGCTGTTCGCCGTGGGCTTCGTCCGCCGCTATTCCCCCGGGGTCATCAGGATGAAGCAGATGCTCGATGCCGGCAAGATCGGCCGGCCGCTCTGTTTTGAAGTGCACGTGATGCTGGGAGCATACAAACGCATGCCCGGCGACTGGTTCGCGGATTACAGCCTCTGCGGCGGAGTAACCTTGGACATGCTGGCGCACCACGCCGATCTGCTCAACTACTTTGTCGGCGAGGCACAGAGCGTCTGCGCCAATGCACTGATGCTCAATCCTAAAAACGGCCTGCCCGCCGACTACCTCAGCGCCACGGTCACCTGCAAAAACGGCGTTATCGGCACCATCCAGGGCGCCTGGTTGCGCAGCGGCCCGAGCGAAAACGGGATGATCATTTATGGCGACCAGGGCGCCCTGAGGCTCTCTGATCAGACCGGAATCACTTATTTCACGCCGGGGAACCAGGAGGAAATCCCCTTGGATGACCAGAGCGTGGTCGATCTGCAGAACCTCAAGGGCGGGATGTTCGGCGCTGAAATGGCGGTCCTGGTCGACTGCGTGCGCAAGGGTGAGAAGCCCTGGGCGGGCGTGGAAGAGGCCCTCGCCGCACAGCAGTTATGCCTGGCCCTGATGCGTTCCGCAGAGCGGCGCGAGATTGTCTATCTGCCCTAACTGCAGCCACGGCTGCCGGCCCGCCCTCACCTGCTCCTGCTGACCACATCACCACCCTCAGCCCGGAGCCCTGAAGGCGGGCTGTTTCCTGGCAGACTCAGCCCTGCGTCTTTTGATCCAGCAGATCATTGACCTCGGCAAACACCCTCTTCATCTCCTTTGACAAACCGATGCCGGTGCAGCGCCGCAGGGAATCACCATCGCGGTGCGCCTGCAGGGCACCCCCCAGTTCTCCCACCGGATCAAGGATATCCCGCCGCAGTCGCTGCTCAAAGATGATACCGGTGGTAAAGAACAGCAGCGCCATAAAGGCCACGCTCCAGGCACCGGCACGGCCCAGCGACTGCGCCTGCCGGGCCGCACCATTCATAGCCACGCGATTGCGCTCGGCCAGCGCGACGATGGCCTGCGCCAGCTGCTGGCGCAGGCCATCATCTCCCGCCTGGATGGCTGAGAACAACCTCTGTATCTGCTGGCAGGCCTCTATCTCACCCGGCTCGGTGATGTTCCCCCCGGCCAAGTCCAACGCCGCTTGAAAATCACTCCTGGCAATATCCCCCCCCGCCATCGCCACCAGCATTTGCTCGCAGGCTTCCAGCGACCGGGCGTTGCGGAAATTTATTAGCTCAATTGCCGGTGCCATACGCAAGAATATCCCGATGGAGCCGAAAGCCATCAGCATATTCAGGCCTATTAACAGCCATAGGCCCAGAGTAATCCCCTTGCCGAGTTGCATTCAGACCTCCTTAAGCAAAGTTGCCAAAGCTTCTTCGCTGGAAACTATCAGTAATTTGTCGCCATCCTTCAGCATTTCCCGGGGATCAGGCCGGAACAACTCTCCCTCCCGCCTTACTGCCGCGACAATAATACCGTAACGTTTCGGCAAGGCGAGAGACACCAGATTCTGGTTAACCATCGACGGCGGCAGGAGTATCTCCGTAAGCTCCAGATTACCGCCCAACATGGTGTCAGACAGGATATTGCGATGCAGCAAATGAGTGGCGAAGCGCCGGCCGAATTCCTGCTCTGGGTTGATCACCTCATGCGCACCAACCAACAGTAGAATTCGCCGATGCATCTGCGAATTAGCCCGGGCGACAATATGCTGGCAACCCATCTGTCGCAGCAGCGCAGTGCAGATGATGGCTGAATCCTTGGAGGCTCCGCCGATAGTGCAGACCACTGTATCGCGGGAAGCGGGCATCAGCTGGGCCAGCGCCCCTTCATCAGTGGCATCTATTGCCACTGCATGAGTCACAAAATCCGCTACCGCATCGATACGGCTTTGCTCAATATCCACCGCCAGTACCTCCGCACCGCGCTCAAAGAGCGTGCGGGCCAGCAAGGTGCCAAACTGCCCCAGTCCAATAATCATTATTTGCTGTGACACGACCGTGCTCCTTGTGCTTGTTAGCTTAGTCTTACCTTGGCAGCCGGGAGACCAGGTTCCCGGGCTTTGCGGTCTTCGCTCAGCAACAGGAAAAACGTCAATGGCCCGATACGGCCGATAAACATTACCGCCATAATTATCAACTTCCCGATGCCATCAAGCTCAGCAGTCGCACCGGTCGAGAGTCCGACCGTAGCCAGAGCGGAGGTGGCCTCGAAGATGATATCCCGGGCCGGGATGTCCTGCGTGGTGATCAGCATCAGTATGGCCAACACCAGCGTCAGCAGCGCCGCAGTGACAATCGCCAGGGCCTGCAAAACCGTCTCGGGCAGGATACGCCGTCCGGCCAGGATGATGGAACGCCTTCCGGTCACCGCCGCCCGGAAAGACAGCACGATCACCGCAAAGGTATTCGTTTTAATGCCGCCAGCCGTACCGCCGAAACTCCCGCCGATAAACATCAGCAGGAGCAACAACAAATACCCGGGAACTGCAATGCCGGCCACGGGCACCGTATTGAAGCCTGCAGTACGGGCAGTCACCGACTGGAACCATGCATGGCTCAGTTTTTGGGGCCATGTCAGTCCGCTGAAGATGCCATTCCATTCAAAACACAGCAGAAATACGGTTCCGAAAAACAGCAGACAGAGTGTCGTGCTGATAGTCAGATAAGCGCTGACCGGTACCTGTCTGCCGCGGCAGAATCGCGGCAGACTCATGGTCACCGACGGGGCCATGCCACCAAATACAATCAGCAGCGCGACCGTATGCAGCAACAGGTGATTTTCCGGATACGTGGCCAGATTGGCGGCTCCGGGGAAGAATCCGGCATTGCAGAAAGCAGAAACCGCGGTAAAAGTGCCCATCCAGGCAGCCTGGGGCCAGCGCATCCCGGATTGAAAAAAGCAAAAGATCAGGATCAGTGCTCCTGATAGTTCCATCACCAGGGTAAATTTCAGGATTAATTTCAGGCTGTCGAATACATTTGCCTCCAGCGGCTCGCTGATTGAATACATCAGACGCTCCTGGTTAAGGCTGACCCTCCCCAGCGCATGCAGCGCCAAAGTCGCAACACTCATTATGCCCAGCCCGCCAAGCTGAATCAGCAACAACAGGAAGAATTGTCCATAGCCGCTCAAAGCTGTTCCGATATCGATCACGCTCAATCCTGTCACGCAAACACCGCTGACAGCTGTGAAAGCGGCATCAATGATCCGGATACCTTTGGTGCTGGCGGCGGAGGTTCGCAGCAACAGCGTCCCAAACCCAATCAAGAGGGAGAAAGTCACTATCAGGCATCTGGCAGGGTGTTGCAGCATCCCCCCCCACCACTGTTCACCAGGTCCGCGTTCACGGTGGAATACTGTCAGAACTGCCAACCCCAATCCCGCCAGGACGGCAATAATAATCTCAGTCAAGGCCAGCACAAAAAAATACCACAGTATGCCCCCAGCACAAAACGCGAGGAAGACCACCAACCAGCGCAAATATCCCGCAGTGGCTTTGATTCCCCAGGCGACCAGGAAAATCAGCGCCAGACTGACGCTGAGGGCAAAGCACAGATTCAGGGAGAATAAGTCTGCTGACAACAAAGGGGAAAGCGCCACGCAAACCAGCAATCCCCCCAGCGCACCTTGAGCCCGACGGCGAACAGCCCGCAGTGAATATCGCCTGAAGTTGACAATGATCCCGGTCAGGAGATAAAAAAAACCACCGCTCACCACTGTGCCCCAAAAAAGCATCAGGCCTGGATTCTGCAGCAGAGAAGGCATGACCGCACCAGCCAACAACGCCAGCGCACCTCCTAGAATCCACCGTCCCGGTTGCGGCCGCCGGAAGAGCACCTGCATCCCCAGCCCTGCACTGCTGACCGCCAGCGCCACAGGATATATGCGCCAGTCAGCCAGCAGTCCACACATCTCACAGGGGATCAGCAGAAATGGCAACAGGACTGACAACACCCCCTGCAGCATTGCCTGTCGCATTTCCGGCACATTGTTTTTCATAGACAGGAGTGTATTTTTGCCGGACAGACACAGTGACATCCTGCACCTCCAGCAGAAATTTATGGATTGAGTCTGGCTTTAAATGTAATATCATTTTGCCATTTGTCATCCTGGAGGCCAGTAATTATTTCGGGCCGGCAAACCTGACCTGGCACTATCTGTTCTTCATTGCTACACTGTTGTACTTGACATGAGTTTTTCCCGCTGCAGCATCAGTGCCACGCCGCCCAAGACCAGGCCGATAGCCACCAGGAATTGCCAGCTGCACTGCTCGTCCAGAAAAAACACTGCCAGGGCAAAAGTCAACAGCGCGGAAATATAACCGCACGACCCCAATTCTCCCGGTGTGACATACTTCAGGGCCATATACCAGAGGCCGTTGGCAAGTCCGTTGGACAGAGCCCCCAAATAGAACGCCCCCAGCCAGACTCGCCAGGGCAGATCGAAAGACGGCCCGCTGCCGCTGAGGATCAGCACCGGGAGCATCAGCAGGGTGCCGCAGGCGAACAGCACTCCGGTGCCCAGCATCCCGCCGCAGCAGGCGGTGATTTCCGTCCCGAAGACCGTATAATAGGCCCAGCCGACACCGCTGAGCAAGGCCATCAGGTCGCCGGCCAGCATTCCGGTATCCGCGGAGAACACATCTCCACCACCGCCCTGGAAAGCCAGCAGTATGCCCAGGAAGCCCAGGATCATTCCGCTGATCCTGCGGCCGTTGAGCAGCTCCCGCCCGCAGAAGTATGAGATCAGCACGGTGAAGATCGGGGATGCGTTCGCCAGCAGCGAAGCCCGGGCCGAAGTGGTATACTTCAGGGACCAGAACACCAGCAAACCCTCACCCACGATGCCGATGGCGGACAGCAACAGCACTTGCCCCCAGTGCTGACGCAGCAGCTTCTGCACCGCCCTGCGGTTGGTCGGCTGAAACAGCAGCGGCAGAAAGAACAGAGTGGCGAAGGCAAAACGCAGGAAGGTGAAATTCAGCGGGTCCACCGCCTCGGCATTGAATCCGAACAGCACCCGCCCCAGAGGGTAGAAGCTGGCCCAGAACGCAGTCGCAATCAAGCCAAACAGAATACCTTTGTGTTGTCCAGTCATAGCATTGGCTCAGGTGAAAGTTCGTTTTTAATAGTCCGCATAACCAGCGAGGTCCGGGTGCGTAGCACGCCCGGAATCCGGCCCAGGCGGCTGATCAGGTCATTCAGGGCCTCAGTATCCCTGACCACCACCTTGATAATGTAATCGCTGTGCCCGGAGACATCATAGACAGCGCAAACCTCCGGAAAAGCAGCCAGCTTCCCGCCGATGCTCATAACCCCGGGCTTCTCGCTGGTCTCAATGTCGATCAGCACCGTCAGATCAAGGCCCAGCCGGCGATGATTCAGCCGGGCCGTATAGCCCGCAATCACCCCAGTGCGTTCCAGGCTGCGCACCCGTTTCAGCACCGCCGAGGGGGCAAGATGCACCGCCTGGGCCAGTTTCAAATTCGTAATCCGGCTGTTCTGCTGCAGCAGCTGCAGAATCTTGCGGTCAAGATCATCCATAGTATCCTCCTGTTCGCGAATTAATATGACCCAACCCGACAATGTCTGCCAGATTATATAACAAAATTGCTGTTCTTTGATATATAATTCAAGTATTATAATATAATTGAGAATTTAATTTGTATAATAGCGATTTTTGGGATGGATTTGTATTTTCAAGCTTGACTTTTAGCAAATAGCAGATAATCTTTTCAATAAGGCGATTAAAACAGCAGCAAAGCTACCAAGAAAACCGGATTTCATATATGCATCAAAGTTGGTCCGATGAATTTTTTGTCGATCCATTAACATTAGGGTATCTCTAAAAACCTATTTTGGTAAAACTGCATAAAAATTAAATGGAACTTATTGATAATAAAATATTTAATTCGATTTTTACGAATTTTGTGCTATAT
>JAAYYJ010000070.1 GCA_012515455.1 Oligosphaeraceae bacterium | reverse complement strand
TCGATGAAATAACCTTCAACCGGGATGCAGTGACCCAGATTTGAAACAACAGCGGGGCAGGATGTCCTGCCCCGCTGGAAAAACTGCCTCGTGGCCAGAAAATCAATGCAGAGCCAGATCGGCGTTATGCACCATCCGCTCCGGTTCGTTGGCCTTGAGCACCCGCAGGAAATTCTGGCCCAGGATTTTGGCGATATCCGCATCGGAGTAACCGCGCATCACCAGCCCGACCGTGTACAGCGGCCAGTTGGTCCAAGCCAAGCTGCCTGCGCTCGATTCATCCGAAGGGGGGACCGGCTTGCCGCCGGGGCGGGTCCAATTCCCCCACCAGATATTGCCCTTGAAGCGGGCATTGGGATAGCCGCTGAGTCCTTCCGGCCAGCCGCTTTGGTAGGTGTTGTCGGTACCGATGGCCACGTGCTCCACGCCGATCAGCTTGGCGATATAGTCGATATGGTCCAGCATAGTATTGATGTTGGCGTTATATCCGAGCATGTTGGCCAGGCCGTAGACACCGACCAGGCCGTCGGTATCAGCGATAGCCGTCAGCTCCGGGTCGGTCTTGCAGCGGATGTAGTCGAAGACGCCGCAGGCCGCAGTGTGGCTGGCCATCATCGGCTTGGTGGAGTATTTGGCGGCCTCGAGGGTCGTCTGGCGCCCGCTGTGGGGGATATCGACGATAATGCCGGTCTGGTTTAATTTGGCGATCAGGTCTTTGCCCAGGGCGCTGAGGCCGGCGTTGGTATCTTCGGCGCAGCCGTCCCCGACCAGGTTGCGCCGGTTGTAGGTCATGTGCATCAGTCTGACGCCGAGGTAGTACCAGGTGTCGATCCAGCCGAGCTCCTGGTCGAGTTCCTGCAGTTCACCGGCCAGCGGCGGGCCGTTGATGCTCCAGACTACCGCGACTTTGCCGGCGGCGTTGGCTTCGGCAATTTCTTCCACTGAGCCAGCCTGCACGATGGTATTGCGGAAGGTGCGCAGGATTTGGAAATTATTGGACATGCGGAAGATGTCCTCCTGGCGTGATTTACCCTCGGCGACGGTCTGGACCACGCATTTGAGGCCGGTGCCGCGCACTGCGGCCACGAATTCATTGGCGGAGTCGGGATTTCTGGTCATGGCGGTTTCCCGGGCCTGTTCCATGCGTTTGCTCAGTTCGCGGGCGCCGACATAGGAATCCTTGAGGTCATTCCACTGTTTGACCAGTTCGTCATCCCAGATACTGACCGGCAGGAAGGCAAAATCATCCATCACGAACAGATTCTGGTGCAATTCCAGCCCGTGCTGCAGTTGCGCGGGGCTGGGTTTAAGGGCTTCCAAACCGCGTTTCCAGGCACTGGCGGTGCTGGGCTTGCAGAAAGGGATTGTGCCGTCGGTGTTCATAATGTCCTTTCGAGATTGGTGTGGCTGAAATTATCGCGGGCCGGAGTTGGAAAAAATACAAAAGATAATATAGTTCAGTTTTTACCAATATCAGTCAGGAAGCGGATTTTTCTGGTCCGACTGGTTTTAACCGACAGACAGGGGCACACATGAAGATATTGATTTATGGGGACGGCAACAGTGCGCATATCATAGCGCCGATGCTGGCCGCCGCAGGGCAGGAAGTATCGCTGTATACACTGGGGGCGCCGTCGCGCTGGTCGCGGGAGGTCTCGGCGGAATATTGGAATGAGCGTCACGAGAAAGTCTTTACCGTCACTGGACGTCTGACGGAGGTAAGCGACCAGCCCGGGCGGCTGGTATCCCAGGCTGAGGTGATCATCCTGTGCATGCCGGTCAGTCAATACCGCCCGGCTTTGCACGAGATTGCCCGCCATCTGCGCCCGGAGCAGCAGGTCTGGCTGGGGAGCATTTACGGCCAGGGTGGTTTCAACTGGATGGTCGAGGAAGTGCAGCACAAATACCGCCTGCCGAACCTCAAATACTTTGCCTTCGGCCTGATCCCCTGGGTTGCCCGGATTGGCGAATACGGCCGTCTGGGCATTACCTATGGCGGAAAAGCCAGGAATTATGTCGCGGTGCACCCGGACGGTGATTTTGCCCTGCTGAAGCAGGAAATTTTCGACAATATCAGTCTGCGCTGGTTCGGTACCGGTGAAGCACTGCAGTCGCCGGATTTTATTTCCCTGACCCTCTCGGTGGACAATCAGATCATCCACCCCACCCGCTGTTATGCGCTGGCGCAGGTCAGCGGCGGGCAATGGGATACAGCGGAGTCAGTGCCGTACTTCTACCGCGATTACGATCAGTTGTCGGTAGAGTACTTGCAGCGCCTGGACGATGACTACAGCCGCATCCGGCAGGAGCTCCGCCGGCGTTTTCCGGCCAAGGCATTCCCCTATATGCTGGATTATCTCGCCCTGGAGCGCT